>CAMPIG010000054.1 GCA_946886255.1 uncultured Cellvibrio sp.
CGCTGGTTACTGGGCCGCACCTGGGGCGACAACAATCACGATTTGAAGATGGAGCAGGACCTGGTGGATATTCTGGGGGACTCCCTGAGCGCGCGCGGACATATGATCAAACCGGTCCCTGCGCACAGTGAATTAATGGGCCACGCCGGTGCCGTGGTCCACACCGTCGACGGCCGGGTTGCCGCTGCCAGCGATCCGCGCAGCAATGGCGCCGGGTTGGTAGGTGTGGTCGGAGTCGCTGGATGAGTGAATTTTTATGGGAGTGGCTGCCCCTGATACTCGCCATGCTTGCCACCGGTGCCGGTGCGGGTATCCTGGCCGGGTTACTCGGCGTGGGCGGCGGTATTGTCATCGTCCCGGTCCTTTATTTTGTGTTGCAGACCCTGGGCATCAGCCCCGCCAGCGCCATCCTGATCGCCACGGGTACCTCATTGTTGGTGATTGTGCCCACCAGTATTTCATCGGTGCGCGCACACCATAAGCGCGGCAATGTGGATTGGGTGTTACTGAAAGGCTGGTGGCCATTTATGGTGATTGGCGTGATCTGTGGCAGCACCGTCGCCTTGCGTGTAAACGGCGAGATCGTCAGCGGCGTGTTCGGCGTGGTAGCGGTGCTGGTGGCGGCCAATATGCTGTTTCGCGCCAAGGCCGCACCCATCGCGCAACAACTGCCGGGCATGGCCGGGCAGGGTGTGATGGCCGGCAGTGTGGGGTTTTTCTCGGTGATGATGGGCGTGGGCGGTGGCACCCTGGGCGTTCCGCTACTGACCTCCTGTAATTATCCGTCCCATCGTGCGGTGGGCACGGCATCCTTCTTCGGGTTATTGATCTCCATTCCTGGCGCCGTCGCCATGCTTCTGGCCCACACTCCGGCGGATGCGCCGGAAGGCATGATCGGCATGGTCAACCTGCCGGGCTTTGCACTGATTGTTCCCCTGACCGTTTTACTCGCACCGGTGGGCGCCTGGTTGGGCTCAAAGCTGGATGCGGTGATGTTAAAAAGAGTATTCGCCATTTTTCTCTGCATTAGCGGCGGTCGCATGTTGATGCAGCTTTTTGGAGTGTGACATGTCCGACCGTTTTCAACCTGCTGCCACTTTATTAACGCCCTTTTCGCCACCGCCACGACTCTTGATGGGCCCAGGCCCCATCACCGTTGACCCGCGCGTACTGCGTGCCATGTCCGCGCAATTGGTTGGCCAATACGACCCGTCCATGACGCAATGCATGAACGACACCATGGCGTTGTATCGCAGCGTGTTCAAAACCAAAAACCAATGGACGCTACTCATCGACGGCACGTCACGTGCGGGTATTGAAGCTGTATTAATTTCACTACTCGAACCCGGCGACAAAGTGTTGGTGCCTATCTTCGGTCGCTTCGGCCACTTGCTATGTGAAATTGCCGAACGTTGCGGCGCACAGGTACATCGCATCGAAAAAGCCTGGGGCGAGGTTTTTTCAGCAGAAGAAATTGAAGACGCTATCAAAAAGGTACAGCCAAAACTATTGGCCGTCGTGCAAGGCGACACCTCCACCACCATGCTGCAACCGCTGCAACACCTCGGCGAGATTTGCGAGCGTTACGGCGTTTTATTTTACTCAGACGCCACCGCTTCCATCGGCGGTAACCCATTCCTCACCGACGACTGGAAACTCGACGCCGTCTCCGTTGGCCTGCAAAAATGTTTATGCGGCCCCTCCGGCAGCGCTCCTATAACCTTAAGCGACAAGGCCGTAAAAACCATCCGCAAACGCCGCCACATTGAAGCCGGCATTCGCAACGAACACCACAAAGACGGCAGCGGTTTACGCATCGCCTCCAACTATTTTGACCTGGGCATGATCATGGACTACTGGGGCGAAGAACGCCTCAACCACCACACCGAAGCCACCACCATGCTATACGGCGCCCGCGAATGCGCACGCATTCTATTGGAAGAAGGCGTCGACAACGCCATCGAACGCCACCGCATCCACGGCCGCGCCATGACCGAAGGCCTGGCAGCGATGAACCTGAAGCTCTTCGGCGATCAGTCACACAAAATGCACAACGTGGTCGGCGTTTATATTCCGGATGGTGTGGCGGGCGAAGCAGTGCGTGGCTCGATGTTGAATGATTTCGGTATTGAGATTGGTACGTCGTTTGGTCCTTTGCATGGGAAAATCTGGCGCGTGGGGACGATGGGTTATAACGCGCGAAAGAATGCGGTGTTGCAGACATTGGTGGCGTTGGAGGCGGTGTTGCGGCGGCAGGGGCATGGGATGACGGCGAATGCCGGTGTGGATCGGGCGTTGGATATTTATTCTGAAGAAAGGCTTTAACGCTTTGCTTTTTTCTGTCTCGCTTACAGCGGAATAGCTTAGAGGGAGTTCGGTGTTTGTTATTGCGACCATCAGCGGCACGGATGCCGCTGCTGAGCCTACAAGGACGTATTCACGGCGTGTCGCAATAACAAATGCCGAACTCCCTAACACACTAACTAAGAAATGCGAATCCGTTTTTTTATATGTGCTGAAATTTTACTTCGCATGAACATGAATTCGATACTTACCATGGTGACACGCCGTAAATACTTCCCTGTAGGCTCAGCAGCGACATCCGTGTCGCTGATGGTCACCATGGTAAGCACCGAACTCATGTCGGCAAGAATGGAGTGTTTAGAATGAATCTGAAAAATTTAAGTGCAGACTTTGAATGTGTGGGCAGGTTGGAAGAAATTGCTTCCAAAGAATTTTTGGCAAGTATGCCTAAAGCAGAACTGCATATGCATATTGATGGAGCACTCTCACCAGCCATGATGTTCGCGCTGGGTGAACGGAATCAAGTCAAATTACCATATAAATCCGTCGCAGAAATTGAAGCCGCCTATCAGTTTACTAACCTGCAAAGTTTTCTTGATTTGTTATATCAAGGCGCTTCGGTGCTTAAGCACGAACAGGATTATTATGATCTGACGCGGGATTATTTTGCCAAATGCAAAGAAGACAATGTTGTTCATACCGAACTGTCGTTTGATCCACAAACCCACACCGAGCGGGGTATTGCTTTCGATACAGTGATTAGCGGGATTTTGCGGGCGATGGAGGATGCGCGGAAGGAGTGGGGGATCAGCTCTAAATTAGTGATGGATTTTCTGCGGCATTTAAGTGCAGAGAATGCGATGCAGACGCTGGAGCAGGCGTTGCCGTGGAAGGATAAGATTATTGCGGTGGGGCTGGATAGTTCTGAGCTAGGGCATCCGCCGAGTAAGTTTACTGAGGTGTTTGCCCGTGCGCGGGAGGAGGGGTTTCGGGTGGTGGCCCATGCGGGTGAGGAGGGGCCGCCAGCGTATATCTGGGAGGCGATTAATTTACTGAAGGTTGATCGCATTGACCATGGTGTGCGTTCGGATGAGGATCCTGAATTGATGGAGTACCTGCGTGAGACGCAGATTCCGTTGACGGTGTGTCCACTGTCTAACGTGCGTTTGTGCGTGTACGACAAGATGCAGGATCACAACTTATTTACCTTGATGGATGCCGGGTTGCGGGTGATGGTGAATTCGGATGATCCTACTTATTTTGGCGGTTATCTGAATGACAATTTTTTTGCGTTGGCCGATGCGTTTCCGATGACCCGCGCTCAGGCATTGCAGTTGGCTCATAACAGTTTTACGGCCAGTTTTATCAGTGATGCAGAAAAAATGGAATTTGTTCGGCGGCTTACCGAATACGCTGCAACGCATTAGTGCAACAACAATGATTTACTTTTCACGTTTAACAACGAGTTAATCCATGCTTGATATCAATATTCTTGCCGCGCGGGTGATGAACTGGTGCGATCAATTAGCCGCGATCAGTGCGAGCCCCGATGGCATCAGTCGTTTTTATTTGACGCCGGAACATCGCCGTTGCAATGAACAAGTAGCAGAATGGATGGTGCAGGCGGGCATGACAACCTGGACGGATGCGGCAGGTAATTTGCTCGGGCATTACGCCGGTGCAACGGAGGATGCCAAAATTTTACTGTTGGGCTCGCATCTGGATTCTATCCCCAACGCCGGTCGTTACGACGGTATCCTCGGTGTGTTGTTAGCGATTGCGGCTGTTGAGCAGTTGCATGCTGACAATATCAAATTGCCATTTGCCATCGAAGTGGTTGGATTCGGTGATGAAGAAGGTACGCGTTTTGGCAGCACGTTATTGGGCAGTCGTGCTTTGGCGGGCACCTGGAATCCGGCGTGGTGGTCGCTCACTGATCGCGACGGTATTTCGTTGGCAGATGCGTTCAAAGAATTTGGTTTACAACCGGAACACATTGGTACAGCGGTATTAAAAAGTGCGGACTTACTCGCTTACCTTGAAGTGCATATTGAGCAGGGGCCGGTGTTGGAAGACACGGATCATGCGTTGGGAATTGTTACCTCCATTGCCGGAGCGCGCCGTTTTTATATTGATGTGCAGGGCTACGTTGGCCATGCAGGAACTGTCCCGATGCATATGCGCAAAGACGCTTTGTTAGGTGCGGCATTGGGTGTGGAATTAATCGAGCGGTTCGCGCGTGAAAACGGTGTGGTGGCGACTGTCGGTCAAATTGAGGTGTGGCCCGGCGCAGTGAATGTCATTCCCGGTCGGGCTCGTTTTTCGATTGATGTTCGCTCGGGTGATGATGATCTGCGCGATGAAACTCTCGCAAAAGTTCAGCAGGAATTTGCTGATATTTGTAAAAATCGACAGCTCAGTTGTAACTGGACCGAAATTCACAACGCACCGGCCGTGTTGTGCGCTGACTGGATTCAGGATGTGCAGGCTCAGGTGTTGGAAGACATGAATCTCGAACCGGTGCAGCTGATGAGCGGCGCCGGTCACGACGCCATGGCCATGGCTGATATTGCCGACGTGGCCATGTATTTTGTTCGTTGCAAAGGCGGGGTCAGTCATCATCCGGATGAATCGGTGATGGTGGAAGACGTTGCACTTGCGCTTGATGCGCTCACCAACACCTTGTTAAAACTTGCTGCCAATCTGAATTTATAAACTGGATTTATATTTCACCGACGAATGTCGGATTACGCTGCGCTAATCCGACCTACATGCTGGCACGCGCGCTGTTCGTAGGTCGGATTAGCGCAGCGTAATCCGACACCCAACCCAATCGAAGCAACGATTGTCATTAACAAAACCCAATCCCATCAAGGTAGTCCAATTCTGCCATGCAAAAAAAAGCCCCCGACAAGCGAGGGCTTTTTCATCACATTAACCGATCACACACTGGTACGCTTTTTCAACGCATCCTTGATAGTATCGCGCATCTTACGCACGGCTTTTTCGGTGGTTTCCCAGTCAATACACGCATCGGTAACCGATACACCATATTTCAGATCACACAAGTCCGCCGGAATGTTTTGATTACCCGCGCCGATATTACTCTCTACCATCAAACCGATAATTGACTGATTGCCTTCCAGGATCTGGTTGGCCACATTCTCCATCACCAGCGTCTGCAACTCGTGATTTTTATTGGAGTTAGCATGACTGCAATCCACCATGATGTTCGGCACCAACTTGGCCTTGGCCAACTCTTGCTCACACAGTGCAACACTCACCGAATCGTAATTCGGTTTGCCGTTACCGCCGCGCAATACCACATGACCGTAAGTGTTGCCCTTGGTGTGGATGATCGACACCTGGCCTTCCGTATTAATGCCCAGGAAACGGTGCGGTTTTGATACAGATTGCAGGGCGTTGATCGCCACTGTCAGCCCACCATCGGTACCGTTCTTGAAACCTACTGCCGACGACAGGCCACTGGCCATCTCACGGTGCGTCTGGGACTCCGTCGTCCGCGCACCGATAGCCGACCAGCTGATCAAATCCTGCAAGTACTGCGGCGAAATTGGGTCCAGCGCCTCGGTAGCGGTAGGCAAACCAATCTCGGCAATATCCAGCAACAACTTGCGGCCGATATGCAAACCTTCCTGAATCTTGAACGAATCATTCAGATACGGATCGTTGATCAAACCCTTCCAGCCCACAGTGGTACGGGGCTTTTCAAAATAGACGCGCATGACGATATAAATAGTATCGCTCACTTCCTCAGCGAGCTTTTGCAAACGTTGGGCATAATCTTTCGCCGCATCAACATCATGGATAGAGCAGGGGCCGATCACGACAAAAATACGGTGATCCTTGCGATCCAGAATATTGCGAACAGTAGCGCGGCCTTGGGTGACAACGGCACGGGCTTTGTCGGTCAAAGGGAGTTGCTGCTTGAGTGTAGCGGGCGAGATTAACAATTCCTGAGATACCACGTTGAGATCGTCTACTTGTGCGTCTGTCATTACATGCGTCCGTCGAAAAGGGTAAGTACGCGGCTATTCTACTGAAAAACTGGCGTTGATTGTGGATGTTTTTATCAATGGAAGTCATAGTGTGTAGCAATTAAATCAAAATTGTTGATAGTAAAAATTTTTACAATACATGGCTTTTCCCCACTCTTTTAGAAAAAATAACCCATTGCCTATTCGCTGGCAGAGAGGAATATCGGTAAGAGGGTCCGAGACCGTCGGAGGCATGGATGCCGACGTTGAGCCTACACGGACGTATTCACGGCGTGTCTCGGACCCTCTTACCGATATTCCTACCTAACTAAAAGCACCAATTTTTTTCACTTTCCTGTCAACCGATTCGCCTCGACCCCGTTAATACCCCTGAAAGCGCGGAAAACCTCTCGCGCATCAAACGAAACCATCAGGAGAATCACCATGAACAAATCCATCCTTTCTATCGCCCTGGCATTAACCGTAGCTGCTACCAGTGCGCAGGCCGAGCGACGCAATTTGATCGACCGTGCCGTTATCAATGCCTCTGCCAATGGCAGTATCTCTCGCCAGGTTGAACGTCGCCCTATCGAAACAGGAGTAGTACGTGAAGTAACCCGTACTAACATGCAAGGCGAAACTGCTACCCGGAACGATACTGTGGTGCGCGATAATGAGGTCGGTGTCGCTACCCGTACAGTATCCGGTGTTGCCTTCGATGGCACATCCTACGCCGGCGAACGAGTGATTACTCGTACCGAAGACGGGCTGGACCGTGCGAGTGAATACAGTGATACAGCGGGCAACAGCCGTTCAGGCAACGCTAGCCTGAGCATCGACAAAGAGGCTGGCACACTCACCAAGCAATTCAATGCGAGTCAGACAAACAGTCAGGGCGAGACCACCAGCGTATCAGGCGAGAGCATTATCTCCCGGACCGAAGATGGCCTGGTACGCGATATCAGCACCAGTGACTCCAACGGAAACAGCCACTCCGGCACAGGGTCATTAATCGTCGATAAAGAAGCCGGCACCATCAGCAAAGAGATGACGGCCACCCGCACTGACAGTGAGGGAGAAACCGCAAGCGCTTCCGGTGAAAGTCTGCTGGCTCGTAGCGATGACGGATATACCCGGACTTCGAGCCAGACGGATGCAAATGGCAACACCCGTAACCGCTCTGTAGATGCCAGTGTGAACAAGGGCGAGGGCAGTTTGACCAAGGATGTTAAGGCTTCAGGACCTAACGGTCACGTAAGCACCTCCACCAGTGTTAAGCGTGAACGCTCTGCTGGTAACAGCGCGGAGTAAAAGAGCCGGGCAAGGCAGACTTCATCTGCCTTGCCCGATTGATTTGGGAATCTCAGCGGCGCCATTAGCAAATAGCCACTAAAATGTTGATCAACAGTGATAACCCATTTCAGACTTACGGGAACAAGATGCCTGCCAGAATTACACCCATCAATGCAGCACCCGCTCAACCGAAAGGACAGCCGCAGACCATGGATGGCTTTCTTGCTCAGGTGGAGCGGCGCGCGTATCGCACTGCATTGATGACAACCCGACGCGGCGCCGACGCGCTGGATATTGTGCAGGATGCGATGTTACAACTGGTGCAGTATTACCGCACCCGTCCGCAGGAAGAGTGGCCTCTGTTGTTTCAACGGATCCTGAATAACCGGCTGATGGATTGGCACCGTCAACAAACACGGCAGCGTAAATGGTTTTGGCAGTCAGCGCCTGTGAATGATGAAGAGGCAGATGATCCTCTACTGGCCGTTGTTGATGAAAAGGAAATTAACCCGGCGGATTTATTGGCTCGGGCACGGGATGTGGAGCGGGTAATTAATTTGTTGGAAGCCTTGCCCCTGCGGCAGAGACAAGCGTTTACACTGCGCGCATGGGAAGGGTTTGATGTAGCTGCGACGGCACAGGCAATGGAATGCAGTGAAGGCAGTGTGAAGACCCATTATTTTCGAGCGCTGCAGAGCCTGCGCGCGGCATTGAGTGACGATGAACCACAGCAGGACAATCCTGGCGGAGACAACCCATGACCAAAGATCTTCATCAACCCACCGGGAGCGAGCGCGATGAGCAGCTCAGCCGTCAGCTAGCTGACTCGCTGGAGCGCAGTCTTGACGATATTGACGAGCACACTCTGGCGCAACTTGCGCGGGCGCGGCGCACGGCGGTCAATCATCGCTCTTATAAGCGGGAATGGATGGGTGGTCTGGCGGTGGCGGCGAGTGTGGCGGCGTTGGTTGTGGTGCCCATGGTCGGACAATTTGACCAGGTAAACATCTCGCCGGATGCCACGGATCTCAACATGAGTTACCTGCAGGAAGATCCACAAATGCTGCTCGATATGGAAATGTTGCTAGCCATCGGGGAGAGCGACTTTGAAAGTTAATTACCTGCACATCGGCATCTATTTGTGTCTGAGTGGTTCACTGGTGTACGCAGAGGATGTTCAGGCACCGTCGGCAGAGTTCTGGCAGTACATGCTGGAGTTCAGTGACGAAAACGGCGAAGTCATTGACCCTATGGAGTTTGCCCAATTGCAACATTTATCGGACAACGCTGAAGCAAATCGAGCCCAGCAATCTTCAACCCGTAATCCGCATTCATCAGTTGCTGCGGAGGAATGAACATCATGAAAATTATTACGTTAATCATCATTTTAGTTGCCGGCATTAGCGGTGCATGGGCTGCTGAGGATACTGACTGGCAAAACCTGAGTGCTGAACAGCAACAGGTGTTGCAGGCGATGAAGTCAACCTGGGGGTCACTCACGGTTGAACAACGCCAGCAATTGCTGGTGCGCGCTGAGAAATTCCAAACCATGTCGCCGGAGCAACGCAAAAATCTGGTGAGCCGCTTTCAGCGTTGGCAACAATTGTCGGATGAAGAAAAAGCGACATTGCGTGAACGCTATGAAACATTCAAGGATCTTTCACCGGAACAACAGGATGATTTGCGTAAACGCTTTCAGTGGTTTCAATCCTTGCCGGTGGAACAACAAGACGCGTTGCGTAATCGTTGGCAATCCTTAACCCAGGAGCAGCGCGATCAATTGCGTGAGCGTTTTCGCGATCTCAATCGCGAGCAACGCCAATTGACGCGCGAACGCTTACTGAACCTGCCGCGCCTGCGGTAATAACCCACCAACTTGTTTAACTGGGAGCGGATCTTCGCTTCCTATAGCCCACGTTTGCTTTAAATTTGAGTAACTGACCAGAGGAGTTTTAAAAATGAACAACAACTATGCTGCCTGGAAATATTTTTTGACCTTGGGATTGGCCTGCGCGAGTACGCCAACACTGGCACAAACTGATAATCCTGTGCACTGGGGTATGGATCTGCGTGCACAGCGCGAACATCAGAGTTTCGACAACAGCGACGCCGACCTAAACACCATCAGCTTGCAACCTTACATGCAGGCTGGCAAATGGGATATTAGCTTGAGCGTGCCTTGGCAAAGTATTAAAGGTGAATATTTTGTTAACGGTTTTCAACCGACGCCTTCGCGTATTTGTCAGCGCTTGGGGTCACTGACTGATTTGCAGCGGCAATTGCTGGTAAATCGCGGCCAGGTGACCGATGACCAAAGAGATTATTGTGAAGAGCAGGCGACGGAGCCGGAAACCATTAGTGATTCGGTGTCAGGCGTGGGGGATGTTTCGTTATTTGCCCGTCGTTCGGCGCAACTGGATAGCGCGGGAACCTGGTTGGGCAGCATTGGCCTGGGTTACAAATGGGACAATGGGGATGAGGACAAGGGTATCGGCAGTGGCACACGCGATACCACACTTGACTTGAGCCTGAGCGGTTTAAGCGGTAACTGGATAGGGTATCTCTCCGCAGGTTATGTGTGGATTTCCGGCGGCGTGGCTTATTCGGAACCCGGCGAGGAAGAGGGTGAAGTGATCAACTACGGCTATGATAATTATGCCTACGCCACCGTTGATGGAGGTTACAAATTTGCGCCTTGGTTAACCTTGGGGGCTAGCGCTAATACGCAACAAGCTTATATTCCTGGTGGAGAGGATGTGGAGTGGCTGACCGCTTACGCCAACATCCGTCTGTTCGAAAAGTTTCGTCTGCGTGCATATGTAAATGACTATCTCGACATTGCCGGTTATCCCGAACAGGAATTCGGTGCGAGTTTAACTTATTCGTTTTAAGATAGTTTTGTGGTGTCGGATTACGCGGCAGGGCCGCTAATCCGACCTACGTCGGCGTTTTCGTTATTGCTGCGTGCGGTCTGGTCGGTCTTGCTTCCTTTGTAGATCGAATTAGCGGCCCTGCCGCGTAATCCGACACCCCTGTCCTTCAACACCCTTACTTCAATCAGAAGACTCCCGCGCCACTCCAGCAAGTCACCATTCCTCCTCAGAAATTTTCCTGTCGATTGTCGAATTCACGATCTACCATTCGACTACATTATGAGATTTATCATTGCGTGCCTGAAGCACGTTAACATTCGTTCCATACTCACATGAAAGAGGACAACACAATGAAAGTCATGGTAATCGTAAAAGCAACGCCCAGCTCCGAAGCCGGCATTATGCCTAGCACCGAATTATTGGAAGCCATGGGGAAGTACAATGAAGAACTGGTAAACGCCGGTATCATGTTGTCAGGGGATGGTTTACAGCCCAGTTCAAAAGCTGCCCGCGTGCACTTTTCCGGTAACAACCGCATGGTAACGGATGGTCCCTTTGCTGAAACCAAAGAGTTAATTGCCGGTTTCTGGATGTGGCAAGTGAAATCCATGGAAGAAGCAATCGAGTGGGTGAAGCGCTGCCCGAACCCGATGCTGGAAGATTCTGATATTGATATTCGTCCGGTGTATGAACTGGAAGATTTCGGTGAGGTCGTCACCCCGGAAATTGCTGAGCAGGAAAAAAAGCTACGCGAAAAACTCGAAAAGCAATCACAAGCCTATTAGTAACCGTAGGTCGGATTAGCGCAGCGTAATCCGACACTGCCCTGGCAAATAAAGTCGGATTGACCCCACACAACCCGACTTTATTTTTTTCAGCAATACATTCACCAATAACAACTACCAAAACACCTCAACCCAACGGTTATCCTTCAAACACAGAAAATACAACGCCGTCTTCGTTTCGCGTCCATCCATCAAACCAAACCATTCCCGATAGCGCGCCAACTGTTCCCGGTAATTCCCGATTTCCTGTGCAACAAATTCCGCTTCGCTCTGATGTTGCATAGGTTCACTGCTTTTGTAATCCACAATCCAGCGCACACCCTCGGCAATAAATGTGCGGTCGATGATGGACTCCCGCAAGCGGTCACTGTGCTGGTAAAGCGCCAACTCACACGCGCTGTGCTCATGGGAATTATCCAACAACCATCGGCCGCGTGAATCATTCAATGTTTGCATCAGCGCCTGTTTTATTCGGTCAATAGCCTGGGTTAACTCGGCCCCCTGCCAACCGGATTGGCGTAATTGAATCTGCCAAAAAGGCGTTCGGCTTTTTAAATAGACACTGATATTTTCCCCGGCTAACTCATGCACCTGGTTATTCTCGGTGATGACTTGCATGGCACGATGAATCAGCGTGCCGGTGTGACGCGCCAAGCGATTGCTGCGCGTTTCCGACTCCGGTAAGTTCTCTTCATCATCGTATTCGTGGCCGCGATACTGCTTGAGCAAACCAACCTCCGCTAACGCGGGCAGCTGCCAGTCCGGTGTCAAGCGCAGGATATATTGCAGCCCCGGTTGTTCAATATTCAGTGTTAATTGCTGGGCAGGCGCCATCGGTTTTGCGGAGAATACGTGTGCATCTTCTTTTACCTCCGCCCAAATACTGGATAGCAACGAATTTTTATTGGGTGCGGCAAGGGCGTCATCTTTTTGTTTTACACACGCAAGCAAATGCAAACGTTTGATGGCGCGCGTACAACCCACATAGAGTAAACGTGTAGCTTCGTAATGTTGCTGCTTCTCTTTTTCGGCACGCATAAAACGATAAATAGCACTGTGATCCTCGCCGGTAGCGGCGAGCGGACCGAGCAATAACTGGTTTTCACCCTGGGTATCCAGGCGTTCCTGCCACATCAGCAATTCGTTATCGTCGCGACGCGGTAAACGATCAAGTCCTGGAATAATGACCGTATCAAACTCCAACCCTTTGGATTTATGAATCGTCATCACTTGCAAACGCGGATCGGCATCGGCGCGCGGTTTGGCAAACAGTTTTTGTACGGCCGTATCAAACCCTTGCCAATCGCGGATACCACCGCCTTCGTCATAGCGTTCGAGCAACGCAAAATAACTGGCTGCGTTATCGCTGTCGTTGCTGTCC
Organism: uncultured Cellvibrio sp.; assembly: GCA_946886255.1. The sequence continues at coordinate 12,635 of CAMPIG010000054.1, forward strand.
AGTAAAACGGCCGGTCCGCCCAACGCCAACCACACGCCTTCGATCCACTGGCGCAAGGGTTTGCGGCGGCGCTGGCGCAAGGCGGGTTGTAACCTTGCCATCAACCGTGCGATTAATTTTTTTCCGTCAGCACTTAAGGCATCGATATGGATATGGTGCTGCAATTGTTGCCAGATCACGGGATAGCCATTTTCTTTCACGCGCGGACTACGCTCACCTACATCAACATTGACGAGTGTATGAAGGTCATGTAAATCCAGACCGCACCAGGGCGCGCGAAGAATAGCGAGCCAGGCGATGCGATCCTGGGGATTCAACAATGCGCGAGTCAGCGACATTAAATCCACAATTGCCATGCGACTGGCGAGGCTGTCAATGTCGGTGGCTTGCCAACGTAAGCCTGCTGCAGTTAATGCCGGTAATATCTGTGCGAGATGTGAACGCGTGCGAACCAGGATCGCTACTGTGCCCTCGGGATCTTCAGCACGCGCTTGTTGTACGAGTCGCACTACCTGATCCGCTTCATTGTGTTGTGCCGTTTGTTTGCCCGGATAATTATCGTCATCACCGTTTTCGTCAAAGGTTTTCTCGCCCTTCGCGTTGTTGGCGTCGTTAACGTAAGCGCATGCAAAAAAACTCACCGCAGGGTCAGGTAAGTCCTGATTAAAGGCGATAGACGGCGAATATTTTACCGCGCCGCGACTGATATCATCCTGCGGTGGAAATGCACAATGAAAGGTATGATTTACCCACTTCACAATCCCCGCCTGCGACCGAAAATTAACGCGCAAGTCCAGGGGTTGCAAATCAACACTGCCTATTCCGCGTTGACGTGCATCGAGAAACAAACCGACGTTGGCATTGCGAAAACCGTAACAGGATTGCATACCGTCGCCCACGATAAACAGTGTGCGTCCGTCACCGCGTTGCCAACCGGCGGTGAGCTTTTCCAGCAGGCGCAATTGTGGGCTGGCGGTATCCTGGAATTCATCTACCAAAATGTGACGAATGCGGTAATCCAATTGGAGGGCAATATCGGTGGGTGCATCTTCATCACCCAGCGCCAGCAAAGCGGCTTGCGAAATAGCGCTGTAATCCGTTGCGCCGAGTTGTTTAAACACGAGTGTTAATTGTGCGACTAACAAGGGCAACAATCGCGTCAGGCTATCGAGCAACTGCCATTGTTGGTCTTCATAAGTCGATGTTGGCAAGCCGCGAATGCCATGGAGCAGTGCAGCGCATTCCGGTTGGGTTTCCTGCAATGTACCGATCAACTTTGCAAAACGCTCTTTTAACAGCGCGTTTTCCTTGCCAGCGGGAAAGCCTTCGTTTTTTGTCAGGCGTGCGCGAAAAGTGCCGGTGTTGGTCAACAATAAATCGGTAAAAGCAACCCATTGTTCAATGTTGTTTGGTTCACATAACGGTAAACCGGTAGCGCCCAGCAGTTCACGTATGCGATGTTTCTGCGGCGCTTCCTGCTCAAGATTTTTTGCAGCCTGGTCCGCGATAGCGCATAAGTCGCTGGCGTGCAACTGCAAACAGGCTTGCACCTGTTGCAAGTGTTCGACAATCACCTGGTGCAAGGTTTGCTCAAGATAATCCCGTGCATGTTGCTGGCGCGCTTGCAACAACACCTCCAACCACTGTTCGCGTTTTGCGAGCAGTGCTACCAGTAAATTTTCAATACTGGCGAGATTGTTATCGAGATGACGCAGCAGGCGGGCGAGGTCATCACGCAAGGGTGAATCCTGTTCCAGCAACGCAAAAAATTCGCGCACGGCCAGACGATACGCTTTATTGGCGTCTTCCAGTGTGTCGGGTTGCGCACCCAGACCACTGGCCAGTGGTAGCTGCTTGGTGATCGAGCGGCATAAGCTGTCGATGGTTTGCACACGCAAACGTTGCGGGCTGGATAATAAATTCCAATTCAATTCTCGATCGCGTTGCAGTACCGCTTGTGCCAGTTGCCAGGTAAGGCGTGCGTGGGGATTGTCCGGTTCCGGCTGTTCTGCTGCATGCCATAAGGCTTGCAAAATACGGTCTTGCATTTCACCGGCGGCTTTGCGGGTAAAGGTGATGGCGAGAACTTCTTCCGGTGCGTCGCAGTACGCCAGCAAGGTTAATACTCGCTGGGTCAGTAATCCTGTTTTACCTGAACCGGCCGGTGCAGACACTGCAAAGGATTGGGTGGGGTCCAATGCGGCGCGACGGGCGTCGATGTCCGGTGGTGAGTCGGGCGAAAAACTGGCGTGCGGTAATTGCTCAAGGTTCATGGCAATTCCCTCACGACCGATATGTTTCCGGCATCAACCAACGCACCGATGGTATCGGCTTCCAACAATCGGTTTAACGGAATTAAATCCGTTGCGTATTGCATGGCGGATGGGTCTTTGAAATCGACCCGCGCGTCGCCCGCGATAAAATCCCGGGCGAGTTGTTGCAAGCAACTCTGCCATTGCGCCAGTTGTTCTGGCCATTCCAGTGGTGGTGGCTGAATGCCTTCGTGGAATACCGACAAATGCCCGGTGCCGAGCCATTGCACGGCTTTGGCATTGAGTTGCGCAAAAGCAATGGCGGCCACTGGTTCATGGTGGCTGACAGCATAGAGCGGCAACTGCGGTTCATCGGGGCGTTCGCCGAGCCAGCTTTTGATTTTGGGTGAACCGGTTTTGTAATCAATCAATAACAATTCACCGGATTCCAGTTGATCGATGCGATCAATACGTAGCTGCAATGTCAGGCCCGCAAAATTGACGGTACGTTGTTCTTCGATGGCTATCACGGTAAACGGCGGCCGCGTTTTTTCCTGCTCCAGCCAATCATGTAATAAATGCACAAGTCGTTCCTGTTCCAGCGAGCAATAAAAAGGCCCTAATTCCGCCGGGCGTTGTTGCTGTGCCGGGCGAATGGCTTCCGCTGCCGCTATGTTGATCAGTTTGTGCAATTCATCATCGGACAAGGCGAGTAACTGGTGGGAATTGCCCAGTTTGCGCCAGATAATGGCCAGGGCATCGTGCAGAATATTGCCGCGCTCAATGGCAGAGAAACCGGCTACCGGTTCGTTGATCTGCTCTGCACCGAGGCGCAAACGTGCAAAGGCATTAAAAGGGCAGGCTGCCTGTTGTTTAAATACATTGCTGCCGCCGCGCACCGGTTTGTCATTCAGTAATAATTGCGGACCGCGTGAAATGTGCACCAGTTGCCATTGTTTTACCGCTGCGATGATCTGTGCATTGTGTTGCGTGCAGCTGACACTGGTGAATACCAGATCAGCTAAAGCGGTTTCCGGGATAGCACGAATTAATGCACTGGGGCGCAAATCATTTTCCGTATCACTATGGGCTGAACTGAACACCACATGCGCCGCGCAGTGACGATAATTTTCCGTCAGCGCCTGGGCAAAAACCAGTTCACGTTCAGCGCTGGCGTGAGGCATTTGATGGTCGCGTTGTAAGGCCACCGGCAGCAGTGGATTCGGTGCGGGCACCGGCGGCCATTGGCGATGATGCAAACCCATAACCCAGCAATGACTGAAATGCAGGCCGGCGCCTTCCAGCGCGCCCAGGATTTGAATAGGTGAATCCGGTGTCTGTGCCTGAAACGGCGTTTTACCGGCGAGGTTGCGCAATTGTTTCAAAGCTTGATGATGATCAAGCCGCAACCCGGTGCTATCCAGGGTAGCAAAATCATCAAGCACCTGATGCCAGAGCTTGACTTGCTGAAATTCCTGACTGTCCAGACGACGTGTTCCCGGCCAACCCAGTACGCTCAATTGTTGTTGAAAAAAATCCACCCAATAGCCTGCTATGTGTTGACCGAGGCTTGCTCGACGCTGGTTTTCCAGTGCGATAAGGCGCGTAGCAAGATTGTCTGTTGATGTTATTTTCAATGCGTCGCAGATTTTGCGCGAGTGGTAATGTAAATCCGCTGCGCTGATCATAAATTTGCCTTGCTTGCGCAGTCGTTCACAGATGCTGGCGCGCAACGTCCATTCGTTATCAGCGTCGCCAAAAAACGGGGATTGCAACAGATCGCACAAGCTGTCCAATTCCCAGGGACCGCGCG
>CAMPIG010000055.1 GCA_946886255.1 uncultured Cellvibrio sp.
GAATAATATGCAGGAAGTTGGTGACATGGCTCGGGCGCTTGCCGTATTTTCCGCGAATATCAATGCGACCTGGCGAATGGAAGAACGTATGCGGCAAATTATTGAGGCTGCACCTAACGGTATCGTGATGGTAAATAATGTGGGTGAGATGGAGATAGTGAATCGTCAGGCCGAGCAGATTTTTGGTTATGACCGCAGCGAACTGATTGGACAGCCGGTTGAGAAACTTCTACCAAAAAATGTCGGCCAGCAGCATCCCCATTATCGAGCGGATTTCTTTTCCAACCCTGTACCCCGGGCCATGGGTGCCGGTCGCGATTTATTCGCATTGCGCAAAGATGGCAGAGAATTTCCGGTAGAAATTGGTTTGGCCCCAATAACAACAGACGAAGGCATGAAAGTATTGGCATCCGTCGTAGATATCACCGAGCGAAAAAAATCAGCGCAATTGTTATTTGCACATCAGCGGGATCTGGAAAAGTCCAATCGCGAATTGGCACGTATAAATAAGGAACTGGAAACATTTGCTTATGTGGCGTCCCATGATCTTAAATCACCCTTACGTGGTGTTGCGCAATTGTCCAACTGGATCGATGAAGATTTGCAAGCGCAAGAGTATGACAGCGTACCCGGCCACACCAAACTCATGCGCAGTCGCATCATGCGAATGGAAAAATTGCTGGATGACATGTTGATATTTTATCGAGCAGGAAAGCTCGATACCAATCAGAAGCTTGTCGATGTCAAGCGCATGGCGATCGAGTTATTTGATATGCAGAATCTTAAACCCGGTTTTCGGCTGGAGGTTGAGGATAGTTTGCCTGTGTTTACGACGTTTGCGATACCCTTTGAACAAGTCTTACGAAATTTATTTTCCAACGCAATCAAACATCATGACAAGGATAAAGGAGTGATTCGTGTCGCCTGCCAAGAGCTGAATGCCGATTATTTTGAATTCAGCGTATGCGATGACGGACCAGGTATTCCTGAACAATATCAGCAACGGGTGTTTGGCATGTTTCAAACACTTAAACCACGGGACGAAATGGAGGGAAGCGGTATGGGCTTGGCACTGATTAAAAAAATTATCGAAAACTACAACGGTGAAATCACTGTGCATTCGCCAGGACGGGGCACTTGCTTCATGTTTACCTGGCCAAGACAATGGAGTGTATCCAATGTCTGACCCTATGCACCCGCCACAGGCGATTGACACTACCAAAGCTGTCAGCTTATTGATCGTAGACGATGATGATATTGATGCGATGGCGTTAAAGCGTGCCTTGCATAAATTGAAGCTATTGAATCCGCTTTACCGAGCGTGCGATGGCATCGAAGCGCTGGAGCTATTACGCGCAGGTAAGGTCCCCAAGCCTTTTATTGTCCTGCTCGATATCAATATGCCACGTATGAACGGGCTGGAGTTTCTGGAGGCCTTACGTTCCGATCCTGAGTTAACTCATGCGGTGGTTTTTGTATTAACCACGTCAAAATCCGATGAAGATATTATGGCTGCTTATCGTGAGCATGTAGCGGGTTATCTGCTAAAGCAGCGCATGGACAGCGATTTTATGCAGGTTATCAGCTTGTTGGATCACTATTGGCGCATTATCGAATTACCTGTTACAGAAAAATAATACGGAGACGAGAGGTGCTGGCATGAAGCTATTATTAATTGATGATGATGAATTAGACCGGCAGGCAATTATTCGTACCTTTAAACGCAGTGCATGGGATCTGGATATCGTGCAGGCGAATTGTGCCACTGAAGGTCTCGCCCAGTTTGATGCAAACGACTTTGATGCCGTTCTGCTGGATTATCGTCTTCCGGATATTGATGGCTTACAGACCTTAAAAATCCTTAACGGTCATCCACATCATCATTCCGCCATTATTATCCTGACAGGCGCCACTGAAGATGAGGATCTTGAGCGCGAATGTATTGAAGCGGGCGCACAGGATGTTCTGTTTAAATCAGAGATCGCGCATAAACATTTGACCCGTGCAATTGTGCACGCGCGCATTCGTCATTTGCTGGAGCGACAACTTCAGGAAAGTCATCAACGTCTGCGCACGCTGGCAGAAAATGATTCGTTGACTGGCTTGGCCAATCGGTACTTCTTTGATGAAAGTCTCCGCTCTGCTATTCCGCGCGCAAAACGCCTGAACGATCAACTGGCATTGTTATTTCTTGATGTTGATAACTTCAAAATTATTAACGATAGTCAGGGGCACTTAATCGGCGACCAGATGCTCAAAGAAGTCGCACGCCGTCTGCTGGCAGTAGTGCGCACCGGTGATATTGTGTGTCGTCTCGGTGGTGATGAATTTGCGGTGCTGGCATATAACGTGGATCCCCAAGAGGGCATAGCCCAACTGGCGCAACGAATTCTCGATGATCTGCACCATCCATTCGTCGTCGGCAATACTGAGAATACGATTTCTGTCAGTATCGGCATTGCTACCTATCCTGATTCGGCAGATAACGCTGTGGATATGTTGCGTGCAGCGGATCTGGCCATGTATCGTGCCAAGCGCGACGGGCGCAACAATTACCATTTTTTTTCCCAAGCCTTGCAAGCGCAAATGCAGGAGCGTATTCGACTGGAAAAAGAGTTGCGTGCGCAGGTCCCCACCGATCACTTTGTGCTGTTTTACCAACCTATCGTGGATGCTCGTACGCTGGAGATTTGCGGCGCTGAGGGGTTGGTGCGCTGGCAGCATCCAACGCGGGGTATTCTACCACCCAGTGAGTTTATTGATATCGCTGAGGAAATCGGTTTGATTACCGAAATTGATTCAAAGAGTCGTTTAAGGGCTTGCCGACAACTGGCCAGGTGGCGTGAAGGAGAGCGCATCAGCGAGGCCTTCAAGATGAAATTTAATGTCTGTGCGCAGTTGCTGACAGATGACGACCTTCATCAAGACATCAAGGACGATTTGATTAATTGCAATGTGCCGGGTCATTGTGTCGGGCTCGAAATTACCGAATCGGTAATGATCGAAAATTTTGAACGCACGGCAAAATTGCTTCAGCAAATCCAGGATTTTGGTGTTGAGATCTCCGTTGACGATTTCGGTACCGGCTATTCTTCTATGGCCTATTTAAAAGAGTTACCAGCACGGACATTAAAGCTGGATCGTATTTTTGTGCAGGGTATTCCTGACAATATTGCGGACTGCCGCATTCTGCGGGCCATGATTGAGTTTGCTAAACGGTTGGATCTTGTCACCATTGTTGAGGGGGTTGAAACCTGGGAGCAGGCGCAACTGTGCCGCGAATACGGAGCGGATTTATTGCAGGGTTATGTGTTCTCCAAACCTGTGTCACCGGAAGCATTTGAAACGCTGCTCGTAGACCACAACCCGAAAGTCTGGCTGGGTAAGCTTACTGAAGCGAGTAAAACAATGGCTTGACGTCGGCGCTGCGTTTCCTGTGCTAGGCTCACGTTAAGAAATCTGGTTTATACGCCATTTGGACTCAAACTATGGATGCATTTGATCAGCAACCGGAACCCCGGCACCAGAACGTTGAGCAGCAAAATCAGGAAAGCGAAAATAGGTTTGCATTAATTGCTCAAGCCACGACGGATGCACTTTGGGACTGGGATTTGCTCAGCGATAAAATCTGGTGGAGTGATGGAGTAAACGATCTTTTCGGTTTGTCTCCGCTTGAGATGGGGTCGGACGGTGGCTCATGGGAATCGCGCATCCATCCTGAAGATAAATCAGCTGTGCTTGCAAGCATTGCCACTTGTAAGAACAGCAATGCGGAGCACTGGCGGTGTGAGTACAGGGTTAAGCGTAACGACGGATCTTATGCTTTTATTCAGGCGCGCGGGTTCGTGATGCGCACAGCAGATGGCAGAGCAATTCGCATATTAGGTGGTATGACCGATTTGACCTCCACAAAGCAAGCAGAGGTGGAGACTACTCGTATCAACGAACTAAAACGCGCTCAGCAGATTGCCGAGTTGGCGAGCCAGACAAAATCCCATTTTCTCGCAACCATGAGCCATGAAATTCGCACACCCATCAGCGGTGTCATCGGCATGGTAGATGTGTTGAATCAAACCAGCCTCAAAAATTACCAGGTCGAGATGCTCGACGTCATTCGCGATTCTGCCTATTCCTTGTTAGGTATCATTGATGACATTCTGGATTTTTCCAAGATAGAAGCGGGCAAGATGGATATCGAATCTGCGCCGCTGTCTTTGACGAAAGTTGTTAAAGATGTCTGCCTGATGCTCGACCGCTTCGCTGAAAATAAAGGTGTGGAACTGACGCTATTTACTGATCCGGCGATTCCGGAAACCCTGTTGGGTGATGGATTACGAGTGCGCCAGGTATTGGTAAACCTGATCAATAACGCGATTAAATTTTCTGCCGGCCTGGGACGGCCCGGACGTGTCATGGTGCGGACCTGCCTCGCGGAACAACAACCTGGTGCGGTTAGCGTTGAGTTCCATATTATCGATAACGGCATCGGCATGTCGACTGAAACCTTGGCCCGGTTATTCAGTCCATTTACCCAAGCGGATACCTCCACAACACGGCAATTTGGTGGTACCGGTTTGGGATTGACTATCTCGCGGCATCTGGTCGAATTGATGCACGGGGATATTCGGGTAAACAGCCAAACCAATGCAGGATCACATTTTGTAGCACGGTTACCATTTGAGTGTATCGCCGGCTTGATTGAGGAGGCGGAACCCTTACCTTTGGCCGGGTTCTCATGTGTTGCAGTGGGGGATAAAAATAGCCTGGCCACCGATCTTGCACTTTATTTACGTGCAGCAGGTGCGCAGGTGACACAACTAGCTGGCATTGAGGAGGATTTTTTGCTGTCGGAAGCATTACTTCCACCCGCGACAGGTATATGGGTTTGGGTGGTAGATTCGCGAGAAGAAATGTTTTTTCGCGAACTTTTTTTTGCTTGCATCACACAACGGTGGCCACACCTTGATGTTCGCAGCGTCATTATCGGTCGTGGTCAGCGACGCAAACCGCGACGCGACCGCCACAATAATGTCAGTGTCGATGGAAACCTGCTCGACTATCCTACATTTCTGCAAACTGTCGCGATTGCCATCGGGCGCGCCAAAGAAGAAAAACCGCCGCTGTTTAAGGGCAAGGAAGAAAGCGCTTTTTTGCCACCACCGCGCGAGAAGGCGTTGCAGCAACGGCGATTAATTCTGGTGGCGGAAGATAATGAAATCAACCAAAAAGTTATCCTGCGGCAATTGGCATTGTTAGGTTATGCCGCAGATATGGTGAGCAATGGCAGAGAAGCGCTGCTGCGTTGGCAGACTGGCGATTACGCTTTATTGTTGACGGACTTACATATGCCTGAGATGGATGGCTATGCGTTGGCCGAAGCGGTGCGTGCTCATGAAAACGGCTACGGCTATATTCCGATTGTGGCGCTGAGCGCGAATGCTGTGCGGGGCGAGGCGGAGCGTTGTCATGCATTAGGTATGGATGAGTATCTGACCAAGCCAGTATCACTGACTGAACTGCAAAGTGTGCTGGAACAATGGCTACCTGTGGCGGAGGAAGTCGCTTGTCCTCGCTCGGTTGCGACTGATATACCCATTTCGGGCAATGAAGTTGCCGCCGTGATTGATATACGTGTGCTTCAGGAGTTGGTTGGTAATGAGCCCGTCGTCGTTCGCGAATTCTTGCAAGAGTTCCGCCTCGGCGCTGTGAAGATGGCAGGAGAACTACGCGATGCCAGTATCCAGAACGACCGGCGACAGATTGCCTCAATTGCTCATAAACTGAAATCTTCCTCGCGTTCGGTTGGAGCGATGCAACTCGGTGAACTGTGTGCACAACTTGAAATAATCTGTAATCAACAACCACCGATTTCTTTGATAGACTCCTTGCAGGCATTTGAGCGAGAACTGGCAGCCGTCAATGATTGTGTGGATTTTCTGTTGATTGGTGATAGCTAAAGTTGTGTGTAATACGATCAATGTAAAGACGTTGCCTGAGCTCCATCGATTTTTAGCATAAGACCTTTGCCGTGAGGCCAAACATGATTAGTGAGTCTGCAGTCAGTAAAACTTCTGCCAGTATTATGGTGGTTGACGATGATCCATTTATGCTGAAGTTGCTGCAACGCATTCTCATAGTGCAAGGCTACAGCCAGATAAACACATGCCTCAGCGGCCAAATGGCTCTTGATATCATTGACGAATCGGCGCACAAGCCTGCTCTTATTTTTCTTGATTTAAATATGCCGGAAATGGACGGTATCGAGTTTGTACGTCATCTGGTTCAGCGACAGTTTGCCGGTAATTTAATACTGATCAGTGGCGAAGATTTGCGGATGCTGAGTGCCGCGCAACGTCTGGTTGAGGCCCATCACATTGCAATCGTGGGTCATTTGCAAAAACCCCTTACACCGGAATCCATCGCCGCTATGTTAAGCAGCTGGGAACCGTCCCTCGAACAAGTTCCTCAAGTAAAAAAACAATACGCAGTGGCTGAATTAAAACAGGCAATTGAGCAGGGACAGCTGGTGAATTATTACCAACCTAAAGTAGCACTCAATAACGGACGTATTACCGGTTTGGAGGTGTTGGTGCGTTGGCATCACCCGACAGACGGCGTTGTTATGCCGGATGCATTTATTGTGCTGGCGGAAGACAATCAGTTAATTGATGCACTGGCACACAAGGTATTGGATCAGGCGCTTGCGCAACATATCATGTGGGCTCAACAGGGCGTAAATCTGCCTTTGGCCATTAATATTTCTATGGAGAATCTGGCATCGCTTGACTTTGCCGACAGTTTCAGCGCACAGGTTATTGCTGCTGGATTGTTACCTAAAGATGTTACGCTGGAAATTACTGAAAGCCGTGCTATGAAAGATCCTGCGGTTACGCTCGATACACTGATGCGCTTGCGCCTGAAGCGATTTAATCTTTCCATCGATGATTTTGGTACGGGACATTCTTCGTTAGCACAATTACGTGATATTCCTTTTGATGAATTCAAGATTGATAAAAGTTTTGTCAGTGGTGCCTGGGCGGACAAGCGTATCAAAGTGATGTTCGACACCAGCCTTAATCTCGCGCAACAGCTGCATATGAAAGTTGTTGCGGAAGGTATTGAAAATCAGCGCGACTGGGATTTTGTGCGGCAGACTCCCTGTGATTACGCACAAGGCTATTTTATTGCTAAACCCTTGCGCGCTGAAATGTTGCCCACATGGATGGCGGAATGGAATGAAAGAGTAAGGCAAGATTTATTTCCAGAGATCCATACCATCAAAACTGAAACCAAGGTAAAAGGTACAATATTGGTGGTGGAGGATCATGAATTCCAGCGACGCATTCAGAGCAAAATTCTGCGTGAAGAAGGTTATACTGTCGTATCTGCCGTTAACGCAGTGGAGGCAATGAAGCTATTGCGTACCCTGCGACCCCTGTTAATCTTATTGGATATGGGGTTGCCTGACCTGGATGGATTGCAGCTAACCCGGCGTTTACGTTCCACCGCCATCTTTAAAAACACGCCGGTAGTAATGGTGTCGGGGGTAAGCGATACCTCTGCAGCGGAGAAAAGCCTGGCGGCGGGAGCCACGATGTTTCTGGCGAAACCATTTGATCGTAAAACCCTGATCGATAAAGTGCAATCAGCACTTGCCACTGTAAAAAAATCCTAATAAATCTAATTGCGAAAACTATCAAGGCTTTCCACCAATTTGGAGGCGGTCTTGTCAATCATCGTGCCGCTGTCGAGCAGTAAATGTAAACGCTGGTTACACTCTCCGATCGCATTTTCAAAGACCAGCCGAGTGCTATTTGATATTTCCAGCATTTCCATAGAGTGCTTCAGCTCATTACTTAAATTGTTCACAATGCGGCGACTTTCTTCGGATTGGTAAGCGTATTGAATATCCAGCTGTTGTAGCTGCTTTTTGGTTTCGGTAACCCAGGTATCTAATTTACGTGACTGCTTTTGCAGTTGGTTGTTAGTATCCATATGTATAATCTGCCCACTGATAATACTCACAATATTGCTCAGGGTATGTTCCAGTTGCAGTTGTTCATCATCGTCTTCTGGAGGATTTCGTAACAATAGATGGGCTTTAGGGCGCGCAAATAAAATACCTTCATTCAAATAAGCTACGGCGGCAACGTTACCCGGCTGTCGCAACAGCTTTTGTTCGCTTGGCGCGAATTTATTGCCGGTATAATATTCCGCATTACCTGCCTGGGACTGCAAGTAAAAGCCCGCAGTAATATTGAGATCCTTGATAGCCTTAATGAATAATTTTGATAATTCTTCCAGAGTATGGGCGGACAGGGCATCCACGGCGAATCGATTGATGATACTGGTTTGCGAATGTTGCTTAACAGTGTGCTGCAATTTATTTGAAATATTTTCTAATTCCCGATTCAATTTCTCTACTTCTTCCTGAGGTTTTATTTGTTCGGTATGGGGCTGAGCGCTTTGTTTCAATTGCTCGTTTAATAAATCAACTTCGCTTTCAAGTGTTTCTATGCAGTACTCACACTCCTTTATTAATCGTTCAAGGCGGCCAATATCCTTGCTCTTGTCTTCCTTTTCCACCTCATCGGTGGTTTCATGCATTGATTTTCGTAAACCGCGCAATTCTTTCTCAAGATCGAGAATGATATTGCGTTGATTCTGGTTGTTGGTGCGTAACTGTTCAATTTCAGCGAATGTACGCTTTTGCCCGCCACCGCTGACCCAATCGTTTGGCAGCTCCGGCTTGGAGTCATCCTCGGGTGTGCCGTTATGGACTATCTTCAAGGTTTCTTCACTAGATGTTGTTTCCGCAGGGTGAGGCGTATCCTGCGGTAATGGATGAACCAGCATCTCCTTCCCAGGGGCATATTTATTAAAAGGTGTGACCGGTCTTGCTTCACTGGCTATGGCTATCGCTGGTTTTCTCATGCTCTCTTTAGCGGCCTTCAATTCCTTTTGCAAATTGGTGATGTGATTATCGGATTTGGCCAAATCGAGTTCCAAAGCGCGAATAGAATCGTTCATTTTCTGTCGTTGGGTGTCGTTCAGGTCATTGTAGGCAAAGGGTAGCTCATCCACCATCTTGCGGACTAGCGAATATTTTCGTTCGGAAATATCTGCGATGTTATCCAGTTGAGTGACGCTGTTTTGGTAGCTTTGATGAGATGGAGTCCATTGGTTATCTCGATCAATCGGCTGTAACATGTCTTTTATTTTTTGATCAATATTTCCCCCTTTATAGACATTGGCCATCTGTAGGGCTTGAATGATGTTTTGCATTTTTGCCAGCGTTTCCTTGCTTTCACGCTCGTACTCCACCAGGTGCGTATAGCGAGCTTCGGCGGCAGCCAGTTTTTTTTGCAGGCGCCCGTTTTCCTTTTCAAACGGTGCGAGCACATCAATTTTCTCCTGGAGCAAACGGATGCGATTGTTAGGTAGAGGTTTGGACAATTTCTTGGGGGCAGCAATCCAGCGGGCAATGTCGACCAGTCGTTTTTCGAACTGCATCCAATGCTCCTCGCGCACGGTTTGTTGTTTGCGTGTTTCGAATTCAGCTTTGCTATATAGATAACGCAATGCCGCGATTTTTGCGCTGAAAGGCAATTCCGGAGAAAGGCGAGGCAGGTTTGCCTGGGCTGTCTTTCTGTAACGCACCAGTGAGTCATTCATTGCAGCTGCCAGGAATTGATCTATCGGATCGTTATTCGCGGGGGCGGTAACATCCGGCTCGGTAAATTCACCGGTCTGAAAGACGGAGTGGTTATGCTGCCGCAGCTTACGGTACTCTTCCAGTAGAAACTGGTGCCGTTGCCGCTGTTTTCTGATGACCAGCCACATTAAAACCGCAGTCACCGAAAGCAGGAAGATGATCTCACCCATGACTAGAGTGGTGAATGGTAAGGAATCGAACATAACAGCTTTCATCCGCTAAAAATTGTCAGCCCAAGTATAGCCACAGTCTACCTATGTCTGTAGTTGTTAGGAGGTGAAATCTGGAAGACGCTTTAGGCGACGGATGGCACCGAAAATATTGTAATAAGTAATCGTAATAACTTGCCATTGTGGAATTAGGGGGCGCAATGACCGGAATCCCATTCGTTGGACGATAAACTCGCGCTTTGGTATATATGCTCTTATTCGATCGTTTAGCAACCCGGACAAGCAATGTGAGCTTGGCTGGTGCATAAAACAACGAAATAAAGCGAATTTCAGAAGCAGCTTTGAGTTGCATGCAACACATACAAGGAACAGGATGGTATGAATCAGATAAAGCCGGATTGGAAGGCATATTTTAATATCGTTTCAGATAAACCCCACCGACAACTGTTAGAAAGCGCGGTTTTGCAAAACACCTCTGGCCTGAAGATAGCGATCGATTGCGGTTGTGGGGTCGGTGCAGATGCAGCATATTTACTGAATCAGGGCTACGCGGTTATTGCTTTTGACAAGGAAGAAAAAGCGATAGAGATCTGTAATTACAGGTTTTCCGATAAACCGGGGTTTAGTGCTTCCGTTAGCTTGATGGAAGACTTTGCGTTTAAACGTGCGGGCCTGATGTTGGCCAGTAATAGCCTGTTTTTTTGCCGGCCAGAACGTTTCAATGACACGATGAGCAAAATGCTATCCAGCGTGGCGCAGAATGGAATTTTTGTGGGAGACTTTGTGGGCCCCAAAGATTCCTGGGTATATAGCCCCCATCATTCGGTTCATCAGGTTACAAGAGAAACTCTGGACTCCATGTTTTCTGGTTTCGAAGTGCTTGAATTAAATGAACGGGACGAACTTGCCGCAACCGCGCTTGGAAATATGAAACACTGGCATACCTTTACGATAGTCGCAAAAAAAGCAGATAACGAATAACCGTCATGATCAATCCAGTCGCTTCTTAAACCGCTTGGCTGCCGCAAACAAACCCAATACCGTAAAACCAGCGAGCCACAAAAGATCCGGCAACAGGTCCATTAACATGGCACCGCGCAATACGATGCCGCGAATCACGCGAATAAAATGCGTAGCTGGCAGTATCTCGGCAATCCATTGAGCCACGGTGGGCATACCCTCATAGGGAAACATAAAGCCGGATAACAGGATCGATGGAATTAAAATAAACACTGTGAGTTGCATCGCTTGTAACTGGGTTTTTGCCACAGTGGAAATCAACATACCCAGGGTGAGGCTCGCACTGATAAATAACAAAACGGCGATAAACAATTGATCGATTCGGCCGTTTATCGGCACATCAAAAATCAGGTACCCCAAGCCGAGAATGATCACAAGTTGAATCAGGCCGACAAATACATAGGGCACAATCTTACCGATCATCAATTCCATGGGTTTTATCGGTGTGGTGATCAATAATTCCAGATTGCCCCGTTCCCGTTCGCGCACCAGGGCGGCGGAGGTGAACATAATCATCGTCATCGTGAGGATAATGCCGACCAGGCCGGGCACGATGTTTACCGCTGCGCGTCGTTGCGGGTTGTATAACAGGCTCATGGTGAAGGTGTTTTTGGGCACTTCAACGGCGGGAATTAACGGTGTGCTTAACGGCATGGCTTGCAAACCCAGCAACGCGTTGCTCACCATGGTATCGGAGCCATCGACCAGCCATTGTGCGAGGGGGCGTTGGTCCTGCATACGTTGCGGTAAATCAACCGGAATAATTAGTACCGCGCGCACCTTGCCTTGGGTGATGGCATCGGCGGCGAGCTGTGGCGTTTCGTAGACGGTTTCTATTTTTACCACTTGAGTGGCAGCCACATCGGCAACCAGTATTCGCCCCAGTTCGCTATGGCTTTGGTCAACAACCGCAACGGGCAGGTTGCGCACATTGGTGTTGATGGCGTAACCGAAGAGTAATAATTGAATTAACGGAATCATCACAATCATGCCGAACGTCGGGCGATCCCGTGAAAGTTGGCGCAGCTCTTTGAACATAATGGCTGAAATACGCTGCCAGCTTTTGAACCATCCAGACGATTTCATTGGCGACGTCCCTCTCCGGTGCAATGGACAAAAACGTCTTCAAGGCTGGGGCGCACCAGGTGAATTTCTCGCCCGGCCGCTAGCGGTGCGTGTACCTGTTTAAACCAGACATCCGGTTCGGTCACGGTGTCGCGAATCAGAACCCGTAAATGGGTTCCTTGTTGTGCGGCGGAGACCACTTCCGGAATATCGGTTAACTGTTGTTTTAATTGGCGCAGGTCAGCGCCGTCAATCTCGATTACCCGTGCGCCTAACTCCTGCATTAGTGTTGCTGGCGCGCCATCAGCGCGCTTTATTCCGGCTTCCAGAATGGACAAACCATGACAACGCTCTGCCTCGTCCATGTAATGTGTCGACACCAGGATTGTGGCGCCTTGGTCGCACAGATCAAATAATTTTTCCCAAAAATCGCGCCGGTTTTCCGGGTCCACGGCGGAGGTGGGTTCATCAAGAATGAGTAGCTCCGGTTGGTGCAGGGTTGCTGCCGCCAATGCGAGCCGTTGACGTTGACCGCCGCTGAGACTGCCGGCCAACCGATGGCGGCGCTGATCAAGGTCGTATTCTGCTAATTGCGTAACGATACGCGCTTTGGTAGCGCGCGTGTCGAGGTTGTAGATCTGCGCCATAAAGCGCAGGTTTTCTTCCACGCTTAAGTCTTCGTAAAGCGAAAACTTTTGTGTCATGTAGCCGATGCGCAGCCGCAAGGATTCAGCATTCTCGGGAATGGCCATGCCTAACACCTGCACGCTGCCGCTGCTCGGTGTAAGCAGGCCGGTAATTAATCGCATACTGGTGGATTTGCCGCAGCCATTGGGGCCGAGAAAACCATAAATAGTACCGGCGGCGATGGTAAGGTCGAGATTATCTACCGCGGTAAAATCGCCGAAGCGCCGGGTAAGGCCACGCGTTTCAATAGCGATGTTGTCGGATGCCGTAGTCGGACTCATCCGTGTTACTCCGGCAGTTCAACTTGTGTCGGCACGCCGTTGGGTAAATCTTTAGCGGCGGCGGACAATTGAATTTCTGCGAGGTAAACCAGGCGCGCGCGGTCGGCAGCATTGAGGGCGTAGTAAGGTGTAAAGGCGGCATCCTGAGCGATCCAGCGAATGGTGCCGGGTAATGGCTCGGCTACACCATCTACCGCTACATTCAGGGTTTGGCCAACGCGCAATTTGACGCGATAAGGTTCGGGAATATACACGCGTGCATAAGGTGCTTCGCCGGCGAGTACGATGGCTACAGCATCACCGACGTTAGCCCGTTCGCCGAGATATTTTGGCAAACGGTCCAGTCGGCCAGCGCGTGTAGCGCGAATGCCCAGTTCTTGCAGATTATGCTGTTCCAGCTGCAGTACCGCGTGGGCTTCCGCCAACACGGCTTCGGCCTGTTGGAGGTCTTCCTCGCGTGCACCATTGGTGAGTAATAACAAACCTTCATTGGCGCGTTCCAGTGCAGCCTGCGCGGAATCCCGTTGTGCGCGGGCGCGATCCAGATCGGCCTGGCCGGCCAATTGCCGGGACACAAGCACCTCGGCGCGCTCAAACGTTTTTTGTGCTTCAACCAATTGTGCTTTGGCGCCGCTGACCTGTGCGCGGGCACTGGCAATATCTTCAGCGCGCGCGCCGTGCTGGAGCTTGGCCAGGGTGGCTGTTGCACTGGCCACTTGCGCCTCGGCCCGCGCGACCAAGGCGCGTTGGCGGGTATCATCGAGCTGGACCAGTAAGTCCCCTTCCTGCACGTCGTCACCTTCGGGGCGGGGCAGGGCGACGACAATTTCCGCCGCCGTTGCCTTCAAGACCACCCGATCCCGTTCCAGCGTGCCGAGTGCCTGCGGCGGCTCACTACCCAGGCAGGCTGACAGAAGCAGAGTAATAACCAGCAAACTCATCATGATGCAGCGGTGTGGAAGCATGGACGGCATTCCTGTGGTGAGAGGAGTAACAACTTAACAACAAACCCCACGAAAAATCCAGCCGCGTATTTTGCTGTGAAAACATGTAAACAATAGGTTTTGATGTGGCCCTTGTTTTTTGAGCGCAACTTGCGCACGATCATCCCCCCTAAACAGGATCACCCCTGAAATTTACTACGAGGATTTCCTATGCTGGAAACGGCGCTTTCATCATTGTCTGGTTTGCCGGCTTTTTTGATTTATTTTGTGTTGGCTGTTGCCCTGTTGTTTATGTTCACGCTGATTTACACCTGGATCACACCGCACAATGAGCTGGAACTGATTCGCGCCAATAATGCGGCAGCGGCCATCGCTTTCGGCGGAGCGCTGGTGGGTTTTGCGCTGCCGTTATCCAGTGCCATCAGCAATTCATTGTCGCTACTCGATTGCACTATTTGGGGACTGGTTGCGTTGGTTGTACAGGTTCTAACGTTTCTGGTCTTACGTATGTTGCTCAAACAATTGCCGGAACGCATTGCCCAAGGTGAAATTGCAGTGGGCATCTTTGCGGCTACCAGCGCAATCGCTGTGGGCATGCTGAATGCCGCATGCATGACTTATTGAGGAGCATAAGATGAAACGCAGTAAAAAAGTTGCCTTGATGTTGATGGTACCCACGACCACCATGATACTCGCCAGCTGTGGTGAAGATCCCGCCGAAGCTGTGGTGTTCAGCAATCCGGAAGAGTGTGCGTCTATGGTGACCAGCACCTCGGCGGATCAATGTTATGCAGACTATCGCACGGCGCAGGCTTTGCATCTCCAGGTTGCGCCCAAGTACCAGAACAAAAGCGAGTGCGAAACCGATTTTGGATCAGGCCAATGTGAACAGGCACCGCAGCAACATGCCGGCGGTTCCTTTTTTATGCCGATGATGATGGGATATATGGCGGGGCAGATGTTTAACCGCCAAGGTGGCGCCATGCCAAACCAACCGCAGCAGGAAGAACGCACTGCCACCGGAGCCAGTGGCGCTGCTGCAGGTGCTACAACCAATGCACGCAACGGTGTACGCACGCAACCGCTGTATAAATCCCGCGATGATCGCGGCACGTTCCGTACCGCTACCAATACACCGATCGCACGGCAGGCCGGACCGGTGATGGTGCGTCCATCACAAGTACAACCGCGCGCAGGACAATTCGCACAACGCGGCGGGTTTGGCGCACAAGCGGCGGCACGCAATTCTTACGGTGGTTGAAGCATGAAACGTGTGGATACCGCAGAGCGGCCGCAATGGCGCGACTATGCCGAAAGTGTGGGATTTGCATTTCACACTTTTGATGGTGAACCCTACTGGGACGAAACCGCCTACTACCAATTTAGCTTGCAACAAATTGAAGACGACCTGGAAGCGCCCACCGAAGAATTGCACGAAATGGCCATGGAACTGGTGAATGAAATCGTGCGCGACGCGGAGAAGTTACGCCAGCTGGCTATACCGGAATCATTCTGGAACCACATCTACAACGGTTGGACCGACGGCGAACCGCATTTATACGGGCGCATGGATTTGGTCTACAACGGCACAGGTCCGGCAAAATTACTCGAGCTTAATTACGATACACCGACATCACTCTTTGAAACCGGATTTTTCCAATGGGTGTGGCTGGAAGAAAAAATCCGGCGCGGTGAATTGTCGAACGGAGCGGACCAATTCAATTCGTTGCAAGATAAATTGGAAGACGCTTTTCGTTCACTGCCATTGCCGCAACCCTTTTATTTTTCCAGCGTCAGTGAAAATATCGAAGACAAAGGCACTGTCGATTACCTAATGGACATCGCGCGCCAGGCCGGCATAGATACGCGCTACATCGCCATCGAAAACATCGGCGAACACGAAGGCCAATTCGTTGACATGGAAGGCTACCCCATCACCGGTCTATTCAAGTTATACCCCTGGGAATTCATGGTCCGCGAAGACTTCGGCAAAGCCATCCGCACCTCCAACACCCTATGGCTCGAACCGAGCTGGAAGATGCTCTTATCCAACAAAGGCATCCTGCCGCTGCTCTGGCAAAAATACCCCGACCATCCCAACCTGCTACCAGCCTTTTTCGAAGACAACACCCAACCCCTAAGCAACGGCTGGGTACGC
Organism: uncultured Cellvibrio sp.; assembly: GCA_946886255.1. The sequence goes on from CAMPIG010000055.1 coordinate 16,041, forward strand.
AAACCCTTATTCTCCCGCGAAGGCGCCAACGTTGAAATGATCACGGAACACGGTGAAAAAATCAGCGTCGAAGGCCCCTATAACGACGGCAACTACATCCGCCAGGCATTATGCTCATTACCGAAATTTTACGACCATTATCGCCATTCAGATTGCTACACCATGATCGGCAGCTGGGTGGTGGGAGACAGCGCAGCAGGCATTGCTATTCGCGAAGACAGCACATTGATTACCAAGGATAGTTCACGTTTTTTACCGCATATTATTTTGGATTAGATAACTAACTACCGTTTACTGCGATGTGAGTTTGTTATGCGAGGCTTTCTGTTTTGAAACCCTCAAGTCAGGGATGACTTGCGGGAGCCACAGGGACGTGTACATGCGTTTTCAAAATAGAAAGCCTCGCATAACAAACGGAAGACGAAGTTACTTATTTGACAACTTGGGCCGCCAACCACTAGAAATCAACACCCCACCCAACACCAACACCATCCCCACAATCTGCAACGGCAAAGGCACCGTCCCCATCCCGAGATTCACCAACAAGGTAAACACCGGAACCAGATTAAACGCAATCGTCGCGCGCTCCGGCCCCAACGCATA
>CAMPIG010000056.1 GCA_946886255.1 uncultured Cellvibrio sp.
AGTGAAACCTGCAGTGCCTCCTCGACGCTTGCCAAACTCGCATTGAGATTGAGCAAATCCATCACCGCCTGACGGTTGTTGTCACGGGTATTGGCAAGGTAACCCAGATTAATAAACTGCGCGCCGGAGCCGTCAGCTGCTCCCGGAGTTTCAAAATTCATGGGTGCAGGTGCACCGCCCGGGCCGGCTACATTGAAGTGACGTTCGCGCGGCGCGTTTTCACCGTAAAGAGCCGCAAAGGGAATCATGCTGCCATGTTCGGTATTAAGCACATCGACAAAAGCGCTGGTGGCCGGCACACCGTGCATGGGCAAGTCGATAGCCACCGTGGCAATACATTGACTGGCCAAGGTATGGCCAAGCGCCAATACGGAGGTGCGATCACTGGTGATACCGTGAATATAGATAACTACCGGATAACCGAAGACGGTGTAAATCTGGCCGCAGGTCAAGACACCAGCGTAACCCGGCACATGACTTGCCGAAGGCAGGGTCACTTGTAGCGGCACCGATTCATCGGCGGTTTTGGCGGCAAAGGGATAACGGTAGGTCACATTGAAACTGCCATTCACATCTGCCGGGACAGTCACACCCAACGCCCCAGCCAGGGTCGTGTCCGGTTGCCAGTTACGGGTCAGGAACGCACCAAATGGCAAACCATCCGGACCGGTTTGATAGTAAGGAAGTTGGATATACCCGGTGTATAGCGCACCCACATTGCCGGCCAACAAACCTTCACTGAGGATCGCAAAATCCAGACCGGTATCAGCAGATATTCCCAAAGGCCGAGGCTTGGGAGTGGGCAACAAGCCAGCACCGTCCAGCACCATGACATTGCCTACAGCTGTGGCAGGCTCCTCGCCAGCTTCTATTTGCAGTGCAGCAATAGCCGCCCGGGGAGATGCCATGGCAACCAGAGGTGCCTGCGGATCAGTCGTGGTGAAGGTATACGTCAGTACCAGTTTTTCTGTTGCTGCCGCCGCACTAAGCTCGGTCACTGCACTCAGGAAACCGGCTGCCAGTTGTTCCCAACCAAGAATGGCGTTACGCACCGGCACCAATGATGCCAGCGTCGGGTATTCAGGGTCACCGAGGGCGTTGTAGGTCCAGGATGGCGTCAGGGGCTGACCACCAGCATCCATGATGTCGTTAGTCAAAATCACGAGGTATTTTGTCTTGGGTTTCAGCGGCGCGATAGGACGGATGCGAATGGCATTGTTCGTACCGCCATCAACGGAAACTACCTGGGTATCAAAAGTAGCGGGACCGACCAGGCCGACAATATTAGCCGGGTTCAGTGCATCGTTACCGCCAGTGTCTACTTCCAGCAGGAAAACAGTCTGCATGGGAATAACCGTAGCTGCATTAACACTCCCCTGGATCAATACATCAAAAAATGCCGAGGTGGAAAAACCATCCAGCATATTTAACGCGGCCCGCACCGGGTCTGTAGCAGCACCAACATTTGCGGTGCCGTCGCTGGTGGGAGCCGCCGCAAAGATCAAATCAGTATTAAATGGAAGATCCTGGGCAACGGGATCAAAGCGCGGATGTGTGCCCGGTTCAAACACAGCAGAGCCGGATGGTTCCGGGCCGCTGTTGGCATCATCATCGCTGCCACAACCTTGTAATATCAACGGCAAACAGACAACGGCAAGTAAGGCATTCGTTATTTTTTTCATCACCACTCTCCAAGAGAAAACAACCAGTCAAACGTTCCAGCCCCAGAAGATAACCTATTACCACCAAACAGTGTAGACAGGATTCGGCATTGTGTAACAGGAAATGATTCAGGCGACATTCGACGCGAGTGTAAATTTCTTGAGGGATAAAGTGAGTGGCAAATCTGATAAGCAGTGATGTAAATGAGGTATCAAAGCAGGCCCTGCAAAGCCTGCTTCATATTTTCAAAAAGCACATAACGCTCAAGCCGCTGATTGCTTTTGCGATTGCGCTATTTTTACCGGCAGGAACCAGGTTTCCGTAATCACCGAATGCAGATTGCCGATTTCAGACTGAATATCATCAATATATTCATGCAAGCCCTTCTCCAGCAACTGCGGAATATCCGCAGCCTTGACACGTGCAATAGCGCTGACAATCGCATGAGAGGCGGCCTTACTGTTGGGTAATTTTTTCAGGCAATTTTCCAGCTCCCCTAATGAGTGAGCAACGGCGCGCGGAAAATTCTCATTCTGCAATAAAAATGTCACCACATCTTTTGCATTAACACGATCACGCACATGCTGGCGATACATTTGATAGCCGCTCAAGGAGCGCAGCACGCTCATCCACAACACATTATTGTAGGGCTGCAGGACATCACTACCGCTGCCACTGCCAGACGACAAGTGCGGCAGTAAATGTACTAGCCCTGCATCCACAATACGCGTAGTCATATCGGCGCGCTCCAGGTTGCGCCCCAACCGTATAAAATCGTAAGCATCGTTGTGGGTCATACAGCCAGCCAACAATCCGGTAAATTGTTGAACCTGATTAATCACATGCAACAACATTCGCCCGCGTTCGCGTCTTGCAACCATGACGTTGGTATTGTCCTTGATGCTGTGATACAGGTCGTTGATCAACTCCCAGGCTTCCATCGGCATGGTCTCTCTGGTTATACGCGCATTTTCGCGCGCCCAGCTGAGCGAATTTAATAACGAGGAGGGATTATCCTTGTCGGCCAACATAAAACGCACAACCGTGCGCTCATCTGCCTGATCGGTGTCACGATTGAAATAATCGCCAGTGCCGCTGATGTCGATCAGCGATCCCCACCCCACCTTGACACCGCGCGGCAGGTCGAGCAGTAAATTGGAATTCACGTTCACCATGCGCGCTACATTTTCGCTGCGCTCCATGTAACGACCCAACCAGTAAATACGTTCAGCAACGCGAGATAACATGTTATTTATCCCCCTCAACGACAATCCAGGTATCTTTACTACCCCCACCTTGCGATGAGTTCACCACATAGGAGCCTTTCACCATCGCCACGCGGGTCAATCCACCTGGCGTAACGTAATGTTCTTTACCTTGCAACACAAACGGCCGCAAATCGATATGGCGCGGCTCGGCATTTTTGTTGGCGAGGATGGGCGCCGTCGACAAAGAGATCAGCGGTTGTGCCATGTAATTGCGCGGGTTGGCTTTGATGCGCAACGCGAATTCATCGCGCTCTTTCTTGCTCGCCTGAGGTCCGATAATCATGCCGTAACCACCCGATTCGTTAGCCGGTTTTACCACCAATTTATCCAGATTCGCTATCACGTATTCGCATTGTTTGGGATCAATACACAGATAACTGGGCACATTAGGCAGAATAGGTTCTTCACCCAGATAATATTTGATCATTGCCGGTACAAAGGTGTAGATCACCTTGTCATCCGCCACGCCGGCGCCAGGAGCGTTGGCCAGGGCCACATTGCCTTTGAGCCAGGCGCGCATCAAACCGGGAACGCCAAGCATAGAGTCCGGGATAAACATTTCCGGGTCGAGAAATAAATCATCAATGCGTCGATAGATCACGTCCACCCGTGATAGGCCTTTGATGGTACGCATATAAACGCAATCGTTTTCTACCACCAGATCACTGCCTTCTACCAACTCCACACCCATCTGTTGCGCGAGATAGGAATGTTCAAAATAGGCGGAGTTATAGATTCCCGGCGTAAGCACAACGACCTCCGGCCGATCCAGCGGACGCGGTGATAAGGCCGCAAGGGTGTCGAATAACTGGTTGGGATATTCCGTTACCGGCACGATGTTGTGGTTTTCAAACAACTCAGGAAAAACCCGCTTGGTGACTTTGCGGTTTTCCAACATATAGGACACACCGGAGGGAACCCGCAGGTTGTCTTCCAGTACAAAAAAATCGCCTTTTTCATTGCGAATTAAATCGCTGCCGCAGATATGAGCCCATACCCCGAAGGCCGGTTTCATGCCCATGCATTCCTTGCGGAAGTTAACCGAATCCGCCAGCAATGCCATAGGCAGGACTTTGTCTTTAATGATTTTCTGATCGTTGTAAATATCGTTGATAAAACAATTCAGTGCGGTTAAGCGTTGGATCAAACCTTGTTCGGTTTTCAGCCATTCTTTTTGCGGGATGATGCGCGGGATAATGTCAAACGGCCAGGCGCGGTCGATGTTGCCAGCATCGCTGTAGACCGTAAATGAGATACCCATGGTTTTGATAGCGAGTTCGGCTGACTGCTTGCGCTCTTGCAACTCATCGCCGGTTAGCGAGCTTAAATACCTGGCAAGGTGACGGGTCGCTTTGCGCGCGTGGCCGGGAGAACTGATGAGTTCGTCGTAAAAATGACCGGGAGAATAAGTCCGCCAATCTATCTGCATAGAGTAATCCCTGTTGCCTGAAAACGATGATCGAAAAAATTATTTTCCGCCAGAAGGTTTCCTGCAAAGCCCCTGCCAACCACCCTTTAGCACTATTAATCCAGTGCAAAAGTCACAAATACCGCTCCAACGATGAGCGTGCTCAACAGCAGCCGCCCTAAACCAGCGCAATACGCACAGCTTTAGGGCAGCCTTTGGATGATAGCAAAGTCTTGTGAAGCGGGAGGGTTTATGTCGGTCCGCTTACGCGAAACCAGCCAGCAATACTGTGGCGTTCACGTTGGGCAACCAGAACTTCATGAGGAAATTTTTCACTGAGAAAGATAACCAACTTGCCATATTCCGGTGCGATGGTTTCCAGTACCAGTGCATCATCTTCATCGTAAAGACGTAATTCTCCGCCATCCCCCGCCTGCCAATCCGGGTTGAGATAGAGAACGGTGGAAAGAACCCGACTGGGTTGGGTCTGTAGGGGTGAAACCTGGAGCGGCGCCTGCAACAAAGGTGCGGGACGTTTGAATGCATCCAGGTGCTTTTTATAAAAAGCGCCGATACCGTAACTGGCAAAGTGGCATTCGTAATCCATTAATCCCATAAACAGCCGGCGATTCAGGGCCAGGCGCAGTTCCTCCATCCAAACCAGAAACTCTACCTCGGCGGGATGCCCCCGTTGCAACCAATGAATTCGGTCACGGCGCACACTGGAATCGATTTGAAAATCATCCTGACGACCTATGCCGGCACGCTTGAAATCCTCTTCATTCAACGATTGACGACGATCCATCAGGCTCTCAATCAATGGAACTGGCAAAGCCTGCGGCAAGACAATGTAGCCTTGGGTAACAAGGGCATCTGCAATCTCATCAAATAACAATTCATTACACGATGCTTCGCACAAGGCCAGCTCCTACACGGATCCACAATGGGCGCGTATATACTACAAAGCCAACGATTAGCCAATCATAATATTGAAATAACGCAGGCTTATCCTGCATTGGCCGTTCCGGCTTGTTCGGCGAGTAGCAATGCCCCTATTACGCCTGATTTTCCATCTGTTATTCCCGGAGGAACAATATAGGTGTGCGGATTCTGCCGAATACTGTCAGGGCCGTAGCCATTCATCAAGGTTAAAAACCTTTTCTGTATTAATGGAAATAAGCGCGCTTTATTCATCACCCCCCCACCTAAAATAATTTTTTCAGGCGCATAAAGATGGGTGATATTTACGCACATTGCCGCCAAATATTGGGCTTCCAAATCCCATGCCGGGTGATCATCTGCCAGTATACTGGCCGGGGTTTTCCAACGCCGGTTCATCGCCGTCCCCGACGCAAGTCCCTCAAGACAGGAGCCATGAAAAGGACAACAACCGGGAAAGCTATCCAGGTTTGTATCCTGCGGAATAAGCATGTGTCCTATCTCAGGATGCCCCAGGCCTTGAATCAAGTGGCCGCGATTGACAATGCCGGCACCAATCCCTGTTCCGACGGTAACATACACAAAATTCTGTAGCCCTTTGGCTGCCCCATAAACTGATTCACCGAGGGCGGAGCCATTAACATCGGTCTCAAAGCCTACAGGAATATCCAACGCATCGGAGAAATACCCTACCATATTGGTATAGGACCATGATTCTTTGGGCGTCGATAAAATATAACCGTAGTAGTGAGATTTTTGATTCAGTTCTACCGGGCCAAAACTGGCGATTCCCAAAGCAGCGAGTGGGCCATGTTTCTTTTGTTCATCGATAAAAAATTGTCTAACCTTCGGCAGGGTTTCGTCCGGTGACCCCGTCATAAAAGTTGCGGAAGCTTTTATTTCGGCATGTCGGTTGGCGATAACACAATTAAATTTTGTACCTCCCGCCTCCACCCCACCCAGTAAAGTACTATTGTTGTTTTCAACCTGCGTCATAAATCCAGCACCCGCCACTCATATAAATGATGTTCATTAAATTCCGAACCAGTAATTGACGCATCGCTAGTGGATCAAAGACAAAAAGGACAAGACACTTACGTTCGTATGACATACGACATTCGTTGTGACTATCTCGCCGCTGCATATGACGCAAGTTTTTCACTTGGCATCATATGCAGGACTTTGACTTACTAGAACTGATAACGCAAACCGACGGACATGGACCGTCCGCTTAAAGGCCGAGCACGAATAATTCCACCCGCGCTCGCGGTTGTTTCCTCAGCCTCAGTAATAACAAATTCATCCGTAAGGTTATTAACATTGAGACTTGCTGAAAAACTATCTGTCACATTCCAGATTCCGTAGAGATGGATAAGATTGTAAGCATCCTGTTTAAGATCATTATTGTCGCCGAGATAAAACTCAGTTGAGCCTTGCAAGGTAAGCCCCAATGCAAACTGATCAATTATGTACTCCGGGGTAATCGTCCAGATAAAATCCGCTTGCCGACGTGGAGTATTTCCCACGACGGCAGGATTCGTTAAATCAGAACTGATTTCAGCATCCGACCAGGTTGCATTACCCTTGATAGAAAAGCTATCGGTGATGGAATAATTTCCCTCGATTTCTATTCCGTTAGCTTCATACTCGCGCACGAAAGTTAAACCTGATGTAATTTCAGCATTAGTCTCTTCAACATTGGTGTTGAAGAAAGTGGCGAAAAAAGACCAATCAGCAGCCATGAGTTTGTATCCAATCTCCAACTGCTGAACGTTATCGTAACCATCGGTAGTGCGAGTGAGTGAGCCATCAGGATTTAAAGTACCTGCGACCTGGGTTAAACGATCAGCAATCGCTCTTCCTCCATCACTGTAACGCGCGAATATCGAAGAATCATCTGTCACAATAAATGTACCGCCAAGCGAATAGGAGGTATTGTTCGCATCGTAATTGACATTGGTTCTGGTTGCATTTTGCTCGTTCAGGCTGCGCACGCCACCCGTGATAAATCCAGCTGAGGTGGCTTCGGAATTTTCCAATAAAGCATCACTGTCAAGACGGGTGATCACTCCGCTAACAACCTCAAATTCACCCACCGAACCATTACCGTTTAAATCGGTAGACACATTTCCACCGCAACAGCCTTGTAATTGCACACCACGTGCTTCGACTTGGTCATAACGCGCACTCACGTCGAAACTCAGCCGGTTATTCACTTCAAATCCCAGATTGATATAAGGTGCACTCGTGGCATATTCCAGGTCCCAATCCCACGCCAGAAAGCTTTGCGTTACCGCACCATTGTCCGCCAACACGACATCCACCGGACTACCATTGGCATCAACACCAGCACCTATTGCTTCGTAGTGAATATTTTGCGCGTTGGATCCGCTCAAGGTTTGCATGCGCGTCTGCCAGCTATTCCAAGCAATATCAATATTCTGTTTGGAATAATAATAACCCGCAGTAATGATCAGACGATCCAGATCTTTGGTTAACTTGAAATCATTCACCATCAACCCGACATCATTAAAGGTGGTATCAAAAGTTAAATTAGTAAATGCAAGCTGCTCAGGGTTAGCCGCTTCGCCATTGATGGTCGCCCGAACACCGCCGGAACAATCGAGACTTACCCCACCCACACTTGCATCGGCACACAGTGCCGAACCTTTGTTCGCAATCGTATCCGTACCACCGGCAAAACCATCGGTAAACGGTGAAATAAAACCGCCAGTAATCGTGGATTTCCTGAATTTATTATTCAGCGTTAAACCATCGGTAACTTCATTATCAAATTCAAAGCCAAACGCTGTCACTTTGGATTCAATACCATCCGAGACCGACCGGGACACCGGATTGCCAAACTGGTCGAAGGTTGTGATCCGGCTGGTCGATTCGCTATGCAAACTCTGCGTGCTTGCGTCAAATCCGGGTAGAGGGCCAAAGCTGCCATTGCTGTTTACCCGTACTGGTGCTGGCAAGTAAGTTGTCATCTTATCGTCAAGACTTTTGCCATAAAAACGGATAAATCCTCTATCCAATTCTTTAGTGAGATTAATTTTGATCTGCCCACCACTGTCACCGTTGAACCCTGTTTCACGAACACCTTCGCCGTCCCGAAAGAAGCCACCGATATGAAAGTACACTGTATCCGTCAATCGGCCACCGTATTCAAAATCTGTTCTGAACTCTTCATAGTCCACACCGTAAGAGATACCTGTACTACCGCCTTCTTCTTGACCAGTTTTGCTAAGGATATTGATGATCCCTCCAGGGGAGTTACTCGCCAACGTAGATGCGGAGCCACCACGAATAGATTCCACACGATCCACCGTTGTATCAAATCGCATAAAATTATCGGTATTGGCGAAATTGATATCGCCAAATTCCAACACCGGCAACCCATCCTCATGAAGTTGCATATATTTGGAACCACCAGTCGCTAACGGAATACCGCGGATAGTAATGTTGGCATTACCGCCACCACCAGAAGACTCCGAACGAATACCCGGCAAGCCTCTAAATACTTCACCGATAGAACGGGGGGCCATCTTCTCAACATCAGCGCCGGGCAAGGCACTGACAGAAACGCTGGCGTCGAGACGGGTCACACCGGGACGCGCAACGCCAGTTACAAATACTTCTTCAACGGCCGCAGGATTTTGATTGTTTTGGGCCATAGCATGATGTGCCGACGCCATAGCGAGAATAAGTAAACCAGGTGCGAATTTTGTTGCAGATGCCATGTTGCGTTTCCTCTTTATTAGATTTATCGGGGTGAGCCAAGCACTCAACTCATCAAGAGTTGAGTTTTACCCGCCCATTAATTAAATCACTGTGATTTAATTAATGCAATCGCATCACTAGGAACTATTTAACATGAAGAAATACTTTTTTATTACTGATGCTTGGAGGGGAGCGAAGCCGATGAGTGAAGCTTTCAGGATTGGGTGATGGCAATGGGATAAAAATAAGCGTACATCAGCGGCTCAATGTTTGAGCCGCTGCAGATGAGTATTCAGCGCATGTTATTGCTGCTACAGGATCACGTGAGCTTTAGCTGACCATTCCTTTCTTGTGTTATTTTTATCGGATCAATGATACTGCCGCTAAAATTTCCGTGAATATCATTGCCCATAAAGGCCATTAAATACCAGCCTTTATCAGGACCTTGAATGACCCTTCCAGAATAAAGCCCCTCTTGGGCCGGACCGGTGAGAAAGCCGTTACCCATACATTGATAAGGCCCATGAAAATTATCAGCTATAAAATATTTAACACCTGTTTGGGGTTCACAATGGGGTTGGTTGCGGTGCATCTCTGAATGAAAGCGAGCCGATACCGAACAAAACAAATAATAATAACGACCTATTTTTTCCACCTGCGGAACTTCCATCTCACCAAACCAACCGGGGGCAAAGAAAGGTTCGCCTACTGTCCAATCCATCAAATTTTCAGAAGATGCATAGGCCACAGCCCCACGCCCATCCGGCGCACCGGTATTAGTGCGCGATGTAATAAACATGTGATAGATATTTTGTCGGGAGTCTTTAACAACCCAGGGGTCACGCCAGGATGCATCATGCCAATATGCGAGTTTTAAACCGTCATACCAACGAGTGTCTAATTCAACAACTGGATTATCTGTATATTTCTTCCAATGAATCAGATCCTGCGACCGGGCAAGGCAAACACGTTGCACCAATCCTTTCTCAGCACGCATGGTACCGGTGTAAAACATATACCATGTAGCAGAAGCTTTAATGACACAACCTGTCCAGGTTGTATAGGAATCCGGTGCCTCATCGTTATCCGCAGTAGGTGCAAGAGCGTCAGGCAATACCGTCCAATTTTTTAGGTCTTTTGAAATAGCATGACCAATCGAAACATTCCAGTGCCTTAATTCCGGGTCCTGCAGCGATTTGTTCGCCTGCAAATAGAACATGTGATAGTCATTGCCATCCACGGCGAACCAAAAATCCCACACCCATTTATTATCCAGCTGTAACATAGCACCTCACTTGCATCACTATATTGTATTAGTCACGTATTTTCTGCGGAATACCACCAGTCAACATAACTGTTTTATCCGGGGAGAAATTGGCATAAAAAGGCAATATCGCTCCACCAATAGCCCGCGCATCAGGTCCAATTTTTCCGCGTAAAATATCAGGCACAAAGACACCATTGGGCGTAATGGCTTTTACACGCTCACTGACCTTACTGACCAGTTCATCTATAATGTCCTGCGGTAAATTCGCATCGATCACAATGGCTTCAAAATCCAGAACACCTGTCGCTGAAAAAATGGCAAAAGTCAGGGCATCGACGCAATCCAGTATCCATTCGTCAACATAAAGCTTCGCCTTGGGCAGCACGCTACCAAGTTGAGAAATACTGTTGATGGAAATACCATTAGCATTCAGGTGACGACGCAACACGAAGAGTGATGCACGATTAACCAAAGTTTCAAAGGGGCCTTCGATTTCAGGCGCCGAACGTAATCGCGAAGGCGATACAGGCATGGACGCCAGAGCTCCAGAATTACCGTGCACACCACTTTCCAGATTTCCCTCAAGAACCACACCACCACCAATAAATGTCCCGATAAAAATATACAAAAAATTGGCAACGTCTATGCCCTGACCGAATTGCAACTCCGCAATAGCCGCCGCAGAACAATCGTTTTCAAAAAAAACCGGTAACCTGGTGCGGCGCGCCACTTCTTTATCAAAATTAATTTCATTCCACCGCTGAGCCAGATCTTCGCTCATATTAAGTTCCTTGGACCAAGCGCCCATAAACCACGGCATTGCTACACCAACACCCACTAATCTGCTTACCTCTGCAGGAGACAAATGTGCAGTAAGTTCAGTAATACCGGTTTGAATTTTCTCCAATAAAAAATCAGGCTCCGGGCATTCAAATTCATGGGCAATTTTTTTCACTACCACACCACCAAAGTCCATGAGCAGCAACTGGATGTCACGCCGGCCAACATTAACTCCAATGGAATATGCACCCTGCGGATTAATCGTATATAACATTGATGGTTGGCCAAGACCTCCCAGCCGCCGCCCTTCGGGCCTCACCAGCCCTGAGGCCTCCAGATCGTCAATAATGCGTGTGACCGCCTGGGGAGTCAGATTGGACAAGCGCGCCAACTCGAGTTTTGATGCCTGCCCCATCTTACGAAGCGCGGTGATCAATACCCGCTCGTTGTATCGGCGTAAGCCGGTCGAGTTACTACCTTTACTCATGCTTCATCCTCATGTAGAACGCGCGCCCATTGGCTGACCTTCCTTCTCCACCATTCTATTCGGCACAATAGGAAACAAACAGTTGACTTAATTAAACCACTGTGATTAATTAAGTCAACTGTTTTCTTGCTATCTGAGCAAATGGTTGATGGTTAGACACCCCAAATAAATATAGAAAATCCAATAATAATGAGGCCGCCTACATGCTCCCCGACGGACAACACCACCTCAGCCTGATCAAATGGCTCACTTACCTGATGTTTATGATGTTTGCCATGACGACAGATGCAGTCGGCGTCATCATCCCACAGATTATTAAAGAATTCGGACTCACGCTTACTCAAGCTAGCGCCTTTCACTATGCTCCGATGATTGCCATTGCGTTAAGTGGGATACTATTTGGCTTTTTGGCAGACCGCTTCGGCCGCAAGACAACAATTATTCTTGGCCTCACATTATTTGCTCTCTCCTGCGCTCTGTTTATCGCCGGCAATACTTTCGAATTTTTTGTTGCACTGTTACTGCTTTCTGGAGCTGCTATCGGCATATTCAAGACAGGCGCTCTGGCATTAATTGGTGATATTTCGACATCTACTAAAGAACACACTGCAACAATGAACGCAGTCGAAGGATTTTTTGGTGTAGGCGCGATTATCGGACCTGCGGTCGTCGCTTATTTACTGACTGCGGGTGTTTCATGGAAGTATTTATACCTATTCGCGGGTTTTATCTGTGTATTATTGATTATCACAGCCAGTCTTGTGAGATATCCACACACCCAACAAACCACCAGTGAGCCCATTGATCTGGCGAGAACATTCAGGATGTTCAGGAACTCTTATGCACTCGGGTTTTCATTTGCTATCGCTTTGTATGTCGCCACCGAAGTAGCCATCTATGTGTGGATGCCAACTTTTCTTGCTGATTACAATGGTTCAATGATGTGGCTTACTACGTGGGCGTTGACGATCTTTTTTGTGCTGCGCGCCTCGGGGCGATTCCTCGGTGCATGGATATTAACCAAATTATCCTGGACATTGGTAATGTTGGTATTCAGCGGCGCAATATTTCTGTGCTTTATCGGTAGCATGCTCGGCGGCGTAGAATTTGCAGTATTTCTCTTACCTTTGTCTGGATTATTTATGTCAATGATTTATCCGACCCTGAATTCAAAAGGAATCAGTTGCTTTCACAAGAGTGAGCACGGTACGGTGGCCGGCGTGATATTGTTTTTTACTGCTGTTGCCGCTGCATTAGGACCACTATTGATGGGTACCGCTGGTGACCTGTTCGGCCATGTTCGCTACGGTTTTATCTTGGCCACAGGCTTTGCGGGGTGTCTTTTCATCACGATGTTGTTTAATCACTTGTTTGATCCGGCGGCCAAAGCGCTGAGAATGGCTGACCAAACAGAGTATTAAACAACTGATCTTACTGACGATATCGGTAAATGCTCAGGCATTTTTTTTAGCGCGTAGATATCGTAGCGACTGGACTTTCCCTCCAATTGATACGATGGTTTATGCGCTGATATGAATGGTGCTTTACGCGATCGTTTAACGACAACCCGATAATTTGCAACCTCCAGCGCAAGACTTAATAATTCGTCAGCGTCTTCGTCTTTTCCTACCACTGTATGGAAAGCACGCATGTCTTTCTTAACATCTGCGGATTTTCCGCGCTCGGGGAACATAGGATCAAGATAAATAACATCGGGACGCTCTATTGTTTCAGGTGAAAGCTGTGACAAAGAGGCCCATTGTTTAAGATGATCGCGGCTATCTAACGATAACAATTCCATTCTCTGAAGTATTTCCATTAATTCAGGGTCACCGTGCTCCGCAGCACGCCAGGCGCGTGTTATTCCATCCTGAAGCATGGCATGAACTACCAGCGAACGCTCCAAAAGTTGAACGTGACACCCAAGTGTCGCCAAGACAAATGCATCTTTCCCCAACCCAGCAGTGGCATCCAGCACCCGCGGGTAGACACCGGATTTAACACCAACAGCCTTGGCAATCATTTGCCCTTTTCCGCCACCAAATTTACGTCGATGATCGACTGACCCTTCCACAAACTCAGCGCGTATTGGTCCCGGTGCTTTGCGGCCGGTTTGTTGTAAAGCAACACCTTGGTCATTCAATAGCAGCACAAAATCACTCTGCATCAGGGCTTGGGGTTCTGCATTCAACAACAGCGGTTGCTGTAATTTTTGGGCCAGGAGCGCTGCCTGTTCACGATATCGTTCATCGTTACAGACAATCGGCAAACTACAAACGGCGAGTAGGGTATCAGTCATAATTCTCATCAGTGCGCGGCAGGGTGGCCATTATCCATCCTGCCCGCACGGAGGACAACCTAACCTTTTTCCAGCTCAAAGGTAATTCGTTCGCGGACATCAAACGATTTAACCGGTACATCGTTAACCATCCTGGGTTTGTATTTCCAGCGTTTGATCGCCTGAACAACGCTGCTGTTAAAGACGCTTGAAGGAACCGCATTGATGATACGAATATTCTCGGTCGCACCCGTTGGCGCCACGTCAAACATCACATCAACATAACCTTCAATACCACGCGAGGATGCGGAGGTTGGGTAATTGGGCTGTACTTTTATAAATGGCATAGCCTGATCACCGAAGGAACTGTCAAGCTGAACATCGATTATCGGTTTGGTAACGGCCAATAAACCATGCGCAGTTGCTTTGACGTTTGGGTCAACCGGGTCCAGTTCCGGTGCAGATGGTTGTATTGTTGGCGGTTGCGGTTTGACGGGTTTTTCCAATTGTTCATATCGGTTTTTGATATCGGTGGGATTCTCATTGACGAACGCTGTTATCTCTTCGGTGTCTTCCGGTTCAATAATGTCAACAAAATCGGTATGTACCAATTGATGCATCAAATACAAAATTGACAGGGTGGCGATAGAAGCAGCAGGCAAGATACTCAGCATACGCACAAACGGATTAGCTAAGGTAAACGTGGTCATAGGATGATCCTCATGAATATTGATAAGGTTTAACAAATTCCGGGCATGACTTCCCCCGTCCCGGTACGGGCAAAAAATTAAGAGGTTAGTGAGATAAAGTCAGATTATCGTCGTCGCTGTTCTGCGAAGAGAGGCTGTTGGATCTGGAAGGTAAACACTTCAGTGACACCTTCGATAATCACCGGAATACCATCGATGATCTGCGGGTGATAACGGGAGTCTTTTAATGCTGCCAATACAGCTTTGTCGAATACATGACGAGGATGAGACTTCAAGATATGGGGGGCGAAGATTGTTCCATCTTCTGCAATGGAAAATTCAACGATAACCTCACCCTCCGTACCCCGCTCCAGAGCATTGCGCGGATAGATTGGAATCACCATTTCTGCCGGCATGTAACCTTGCATATGGATCAAAGGTTGTGGCATTTTAACTGGCTTGATTAACTGCCGTCCGCTCACCAGAGCACTGGTGTCCAGCGTGCTGCGACTGGCGGTAATGATCAACTTTTCATGAGGCAACCTAGGCATTTCACTTACCCGAACCTGTTGTTTTAATTTGCGCAAGGTATCCGCATCCAGCCGATAGATTGGTGTAGCATTTTCTTTCCCGGATCCTGTTGCCGACTCTCTACGGTCGGTGCCAGGCAATTGTATCTTTAACACCTGGGCTATCAGGGTTTGTTGGATTGGCATGAGCTGCAAACTTGCCACAGGCAAGAGCAGCAACAGCAAAACCAGCACCCAATATTGCCGCGCTTCAGGTGTCGCGTTGTCCCGCTGACGCTGGCGGTCCAGAATAGCTTCTATGCGATAAAACACTGGCGAATGCCCTGCCATGGACAATACAGGTTCAGGTGGGACTTTCACCGACTGGGCCATGGCTAACAGATTTTCTGCATAGATTATTTCTTTGTTGCGTAACTGATAATCTTTATGCAGGCGGTAGATATAATCGTCACAAGCGATTTCGGCGAAGTGGAATAACCGATTGGTTAACCACCACACCGGCGGTAAGAACCAGAAAAATGCACAGCATATTTTTACGGCAAGTGTCGTTACCCAATCGCAACGCGCCACATGCCCCAGCTCATGCAATAACACCGACAATTTACGCTCACTGGTCCAGCTACTTGTATGCGTAGGTAACATGATGACCGGACGAAAGATGCCCCACATCTGCGGCGAGTTAACCGTGTCGCTGACGAGCAAGGTAACCTCACGGGTTATACCCATTTCCTCACGTAAATCCAGCAGGAGTTGCTCCATTTCACTATCGTCACAACTTCTCGATTGACGGGTTTGCAAGGCGACACCACAGATCCCCAGCAGTAAATAAAACAACAGCCAGAACACGCCCATTGCATAAATGGCTGTTATCAACAGAACATTATTTATTTCACCAAACCAAACGGAAAAATTATAAAGCCAGGTCACAGCCAGGGAGGTTGGTTTATCAAAGGACAGAACCTGCCATTTTATTTCGGGTAAAAAACTGAACAGCAAAGGCAATAACAGGAGTGCGAATAAACCGGTGGCTACCCAAAAGTGCTGCAACGCCGCTGATTTTTTTCGTAACAACAACAAACCGGCAGCAACAGCCAGGATGATCAATAACGGCTTAATCAACAACAGGGTAAGTATGCATAATGCGTTTTCTGTGGCCATGTCTGCCTCACGAAAAAAACCGCTAACCATTATTGCTTTTTAGCTTTCTCAATTGCTGCCTTAAGTTCAGCAACTTCTGCATCGCTCAACTCCTGTTTATTCATTCCCAGGAGTGCGTTCACGGCAGCGACCGTTGAACCCTCGAAAAACGTCTTAATCAATTTCTGCAAGGCGTTGGCACGCGCCTCGCTGCGCGCCACCCCAGGAAAATAAATATAACGCGGCCCCTCTTCACGATAATCGACTAACTTCTT
>CAMPIG010000057.1 GCA_946886255.1 uncultured Cellvibrio sp.
CGGGCCCCCACCCAAGTCCCAGCAGCCAACCGTCTAGAGCAACGCTTGTTGATTATCCCCGGTTTCTGCTTCATCGGAATCATTCGCCTGATCAAGCTCGGCGTCGAGGTTAATATCGGCAGCGTCTTCGTCTTCTGTTGCATCATCATCATCGGTATCGATGGTTGCATCATGGGTTACGGCTTCCTCGGTGAACAGTGACGCAGACCTTGGCTGCGCATCGGGCAGACGTTCGGGCTCAATCACCGGCAAACCTTTCTCATTGACTTTGCAGCTCACGACCTTGATACGTTGTGTGTAGTCCTTGGAGCTGATCTCGAAGACTTGATTGACCGCTTCGTCTTTGTGCGGTGTCTTGAACAGGCTGGCGGGATCGCGGCCGTCCAGCCACTCTTTCTGGCGCCCTAGGAAAAGTTTGTCATGATTTTGCAGGATAAAAAGCTCGCTCATATCACTCATGTCTATCGCTTTACTGATGTGGAGTTGGTTGCGGGTCGCGCACCCGGTTCCGAATCTGGCGGGATTGTTCAGTTTTCCGGGGATTCGTGCAAGCCCTATTTATAGGGATGAATGGATGAACAACAAGGGCGCCCGCAGAAGACTTGAATACCTGCCCTGTTTTGATCTGTGGCTAGCTTTAATAAAGGCGTATGATGTGTATGTGCGGCCTTCCGGCGCGCGTACCCGTGGTGGGCTATGCTATCCCGATAGACACGCTTCGGATTCACCTAGGCCGCCTGCCATCCGGAATAGCAACAACCGTAACGGAAACCTGATCCATGACTCTCACCGAACTGCGTTATATCGTCACCCTCGCGCAGGAGCAGCACTTCGGCCGTGCCGCTGATCGCTGTCATGTCAGCCAGCCTACCTTGAGTATTGCGGTAAAAAAGTTGGAGGATGAGCTGGGAGTGGCCCTGTTTGAGCGCACCAAAACCCGCGTGCAACCCACGCCGCTTGGCGAACAGATTGTGGCCCAGGCTCATCGGGTGCTGGAACAAACCGCCGCAATCAAAGACATTGCCGATGCCGGTAAAGATCAACTGAGCAGCCCGTTGGCAGTGGGTGCAATCTTTACTATCGGTCCCTATTTGCTACCGCAGTTTATTCCTCATTTACAAAAGCTCGCCAGCCGCATGCCCTTGTATGTTGAGGAAGGATATACCGCGACTTTGGGCAAGAAGCTGCGCAATGGTGAACTGGATGTAGTCATTGTGGCGCTGCCTTTTACCGAGCCGGATGTGGTTACCCAACCCTTATTTGACGAGTCCTTTGTGGTGTTGATGCCCCACAATCATCCTTTGGCTAATAAGGATGCTATAGACCCTCGCGATCTCGATGATCAGGATGTCTTGTTGTTAGGTGAGGGCCATTGTTTCCGCGACCAGGTGCTGGCGACCTGTCCGCATCTGCAATCCACCGAAGAGCGTGCGTCCAAGCGTATTCACACGGCCGCCGAAGGCAGTACCCTTGAAACACTTCGCCACATGGTGGCTTCGGGCTTGGGGATAACCATTCTGCCCCTGTCTGCCGCGCAGACGTCATTGTATGCCCCTAATTTGCTGGTGACCCGCCCGTTTACCGAGCCAGCACCCAAGCGCACCCTGGCGCTCGCCTGGCGCGCCAGCTTTCCGCGTCACAAGGCGATTGATGTCTTGCGCAAGGCGATCCAGGCGTCCAGTGAAGCCTATTGGAATTACAGTACCCAGCGTGAACCTGGGGCATCAGGGCTGATGGTGGAAAATAATCAGTGGTAATCCACCCGCTAACAGAAACAGAACGCATGTTATGAAACCTATAAAAAAAATTGTCATTGTCGGCGGTGGTTCATCCGGGTGGATAGCGGCATCGAT
This sequence comes from uncultured Cellvibrio sp., assembly GCA_946886255.1. The sequence continues at coordinate 1,854 of CAMPIG010000057.1, forward strand.
GTTGTCATTTCATTTAAAGAATGACCTGTGTCAGATTGAATTAGTGGAGTCCACCGAGATAGGCACTATCGGCATCGGTGAATCCACGGTGCCGCCGTTTGTTGGCTTGATCCAACGCCTGGGGATTGATGAACAGGACTTTGTGCGCGAGACCCAGGCCACTTATAAGCTCGGGATCAAGTTTGTTGACTGGCACCAGCGCAACGAAAAATATTTCCATCCTTTTGGTGTCATTGGGAAAAAAATCGGTAATCACGACTTTTACCAGTGCTGGCTCAAGGCGCGTATGCAGGGTGACGCATCATCCTTGCAGGATTTTTCGCCGTGTAATGTTATGGCGGAAAACGGCCGTTTCTTCCTTCCCAAAAAAGCACAGAATACCCCGATCGGCGGTGCCAATTACGCCTTGCACGTGGATGCCAGACTGGTGGCGCAATACCTGCGCCGATATGCCGAAACCCGCGGTGTAAAACGCACCGAAGGTGTCGTCCAGCAGGTTACTCAGCGTGATAACGGTTATATCGACAAGGTGGTGTTGGCGGATGGTCGGCAAATTCAGGGAGATTTCTTTATCGACTGCACCGGCTTTAAAGCATTGCTGATCAATAAAACCTTGGGCGTAGGTGTTGATGATTGGTCCGACTTTTTACCCTGCGATCGCGCCATCGCCATCAAAACTGTACAGACAGAACCCACCTTGCCATATACCTTGGCCACCGCGCGCAAGGCAGGCTGGACCTGGCGAATTCCGTTGCAGCATCGCATCGGCCACGGCTATGTGTATGCCAGCCGTTTTTGTAGTGACGCGGATGCCAAATCAACGTTGATGCGTGTTATCGACAGTCCCATGGTCGAGGAGCCCCGGGTGATTCCCTTTGTCACTGGACGGCGGCGGGAGATGTGGAAAAACAATTGCCTGTCCCTCGGTCTGGCGTCGGGTTTTGTGGAGCCGCTCGAGTCCACGGCGATTCATCTGATTGCGCGAGGTATGGATTTCTTCCTGCGCTATTTCCCTGACCAGGATTGTGATTCCGGATTAATCCGCGAGTACAACCGGCGCATAGCTGGTGATTACGAAGAAGTGCGCGATTTTATTGTGCTGCATTACTGCGCAACCCAGCGCCAGGACACGCCGTTCTGGCGCTGGTGCCAACACATGCCGTTGCCAGACTCGCTCAATGAGCGGATTGAATTATTCTGTGGCCACGGCGCGTTGCGCGAAGGGGTGGATGAGTTATTTCGCAGTGCCAGTTGGCAATCGGTGTTTGAAGGGATGGGTATTCGCCCGCGCAAACATTGCCCGCGCGTGGACAACGTGGATTTTGCGCAGATCGGCGAAACCCTGACGCGTGCCAGGGCGGCGATTCACGGCATGGTCAAAACCCTGCCGACCCACGATGAATTTTTACGGCATCAGCTCAAGCTGGAGCCCTGATTCGCGAGATCACGCGTCGCTCAGATCAAGGCGCCACAGCCAAATACTGGCCATTCAATAAATAATCGCTGCTGATCACCGCCACGCTGTGCGATGGATACACCTCGCGCAATTCGATACGTGTCTGGCGATCCACCAGGCGTGTGTCGTAAAGCTGATATTCACCGTTGATGGGTTGCACAACCAGTTGGTACAAGGCCAGCGTGTCACCTGCACGCAGACCGTTGTTGGCGCCGCTATGCAACAGAATCTGTTGCTGGCTCGGTCGGCTCTCCACCCGTGTGATATAGGGCTGGCATTGAATGGCTGCTGCCAATTCGGCACCGGCTTTGCTCACTAAACCGCTGACCTGCTCGCCGTAATCGCTTTCCCAAAATAACGCCGAACCGAAATCCACATCTCGTCGACTGCTGATGCCCCAGATGCCAACGGTATCGTAGCGCTTCTGAAATAATACCTGGCCGGTAAAACCATCGCGCAAGTTGAGGTGAAAACTGAAGTGGCGGTCCCGTTTGTCAAAGCGTGTCTTGAAACCGAAGGTATCGTGTACGCCGTTGACAAAGCGGGTATACAAACCCGGCGCATAAGTCGCACCGGGGTGGGCCATGGACATATCCAGAATTTCCCCAGTCACCACGAACTGGGTGCGATGAGTGCGGGCCAGTTGCTGAACCTGGTTGGTCACGCGCAAGCCGTTGGCATCACCGGGCGCGGCGAGACCCTGCGAAAGTTGCACTGGCGTCAGGATGGCGTGCCTGGTTTGTAATTGTTGACTTAGCAGTGAGGGCAAGCCTTCCTCCACCTGATGCAGTCCACCGGCTTTGGATGAGTCTGCTTCTGTGCGCGTAAAACGCGTTATGGCGATGGCTTTGTGATACGGACTTTCTGGCGCATGGGCGCACTGATTGCGGCGACCGGGATGCTCGACATCCTCGCTATAGCGGGTGTTGGAATTAGAGACAATAAACGCTGTCGGATGGGAGCGATTGCCGAGGGATTCTGCATCCGGTTTGACCGCAATATTCTTGGGTAGTGGAAAGTCCCGGGTTGGTTCGTGCGCTTCGGCAGGCAGCGGTTCTATTGTTGAAGACGATTCTGCAATTACAGGTTCTGCGATTGCAGGCTCTGTGGTCAAAGATTCAGTAGTGACAAGAGGTTCTGTGATAACAAGAGGCTCTTCGCTCAACACCGGGTTTTCTGTTGCGGTGAAATCCCCGAGCGAGAGCGATTCCTCGGCCAGCACACTCAGACTGCTGAACAACAAAGTAGCAGCCAAAAGTCTGGTCAGACGGCAGCAAATAAGACATGCGTGCATGAAAATTCCTCGCCCGGTGATGTTGGCGGCATAAGCAAAATGTTTTAGGGTGGCGTGGACAATGAGAAAATTTGCCCTTTCACAGTTTGTCGGCACCGGGCGTAATATCTTTAAAACAATGGAGAATAATCCTGATGACCCGTCAGTTCTGCCGTTCAGCCATGCTGGCTGTTCTGGTTCTTAGCCTGTCAGCACTATTAGCCGGATGCGGTACACCGGGCCGGAGTTACGCCAAAACTGGCATGCAGGAGACGTTGGAGATCGATATCTTGCGCAACAACAGCAAGATGTTTGTCTACCGGCTCAAGTGGCCTGATGATGCTATCCCCAATCATATTCGTATTGCGCGGCACAGCGGGCCTGACCAACCGAGGAATGTGGGTGGGGTAGATACTAACCGCCACACTTACGAACGCTTACAGCAAAATGCGGCCTACGTGGTCAAGAATATGAATTATTGTCGGGATGGTTATATCGAACTGGACCGCAGCATTTCGCGCTACCACTTGTGGTTAAAAGGTGAATGTAAGGAAAGTGCGAACGCGGCGGATCGGCAACAATTTGCGGACCAGGAAATACTGGCTGTCAATCCGGATATCTGAGTATGTTGGGCGAGTGGACATGATCGATGTCTGCTCGCGAGCCGCCCGCGCTTTCCGCTATAATCGCCCACCTTTTCTTGCCCTCTTCCCTGATCATTGGATTCCCTCATGTCCCTGCCTGTCCTGATTCTCAAATCCCAAGCCGACCGCCGCCTGAAACTGGGCCACCTCTGGATATACAGCAATGAAGTGGATGTGGAGCGTTCGCCACTGAAAACCTTTGAGCCAGGACAGCAGGCGTTGGTTACCAGCCACAACGGCAAGCCGCTCGGCATCGCACTGATGAACCCCAATGCGCTGATTTGCGGGCGTCTGATCAGTCGCAATGAAAAATATCCGCTTAACAAATCGCTGTTGGTACATCGCATCAATCAATCCCTCGCGCTGCGCGAATTGACGTTCGACCAGCCTTATTACCGCCTGATTTTCGGCGATGCCGATTTGCTGCCGGGTTTGGTGGTGGATCGCTTCGGGGATTATCTGGTGGTGCAGATTGCCAGCGCCGGGATGGAAGTGGTGAAGAACGAGATTGTCGAAGCCTTGGTACAAACACTCAAACCCAAGGGCATTTTGTTGAGCAACGATCACAGCGCGCGTGCACTGGAAGCTCTGCCGGAATATGTTGAAGTGGCTTATGGCGATGTGCCGGAACAGGTGGAATTGATGGAAAACGGTACGCGCTTTCTCGCACCCGTGCGCGGCGGGCAGAAAACCGGCTGGTTCTATGATCACCGCGTGAATCGCGCGCAGCTGCAGGCATATGTGAAGGGCAAGCGCGTGCTGGATGTGTTTTCTTATATTGGTGGCTGGGGCGTGCAGGCAGCCCAGGCTGGTGCCCGCGAAGTCGTGTGTGTGGATGCTTCGGAAGCGGCGTTGGATGGTGTCGAACGCAATGCGGGATTAAATGGGGTGAGCGAGCGCGTCAGTACCATTCAGGGTAAGGCGATAGAGGTGATGAAGCACTTGATTGCCCAGGACGAACACTTCGATGTGGTCGTGCTTGATCCGCCAGCCTTTATCAAGCGCCGCAAAGATCAAAAATCCGGCGAGGCGGCTTATCGCCACGTCAATGAATTGGGGATGCGCTTGTTAGGCCGCGATGGGCTGCTGGTGTCGGCATCCTGCTCCATGCACCTGCAACGCGATACCCTGCTGGATATTGTGCGTGGCGCGGGTCGCCATCTGGATCGTCATGTGCAAATTATCGGACAGGGTGGCCAAGGGCCGGATCATCCGGTTCACCCGGCAATTCCTGAGACTGATTATCTGAAAGCCGTCTTCGCGCGAATTTACCTTCCTTGATAAATACTGAGGCCCGGCCGCTACTCCTCGACCGGTTTCTCTGTCGCCAGTGCGGCAGCCAAAACTGGCAATTGCTCCAGTAATTCGCTCAGCTTCCCCGTATTAATCCCGTCTTTATCCTGAATCAATTCACCCAAATCGGCGATGAGACTCTGGAGCAGCTGACCCCATGTCGGATCAGCAGCCGCGCCGCCCAGATGACTCAGCAGAGGGGATTCTCCCTGAGTCATTAAGGCTTCAAGACCAATCAATACTGCCAAATTGTGCTGCAGCGTATCGCCCGCGAACTGGTTGTGGTGAGTGGCGCGGTCATGGGCTATCGCCTGGGTCAGTTGATCCGGTAACTCAAGGGCGAGGAGTTGATGCGCCGTGTGCTGAATGAGTTCCAGTCGAGTCTTCGGCGGGAGTTGTAGATAATTTTGACTGATTGGGCTGAGAGGATTTTGCCAATCCTGCCGCAGGCGTTGCACATCATCAGCCAATAGTTGGTTCACCAGACGCAACACAGTCCGGCGCCGATTGTTGGGCAAGTCACCCGTTGTGAGTCCCGCGGCATTCTGCTCGGCATTGATAGTGGTTATCGGCAGAAAATCGTTGAATGATCGCTGACCGTATTCACCCCATAGCAGAAACTCCAGTGCATGGAATCCGAGGCTGACTTCGCTGGGATCAGTCAGGCCATGTTGCTGGCGTAAATTGTCAGCGGTAAGCACGATGGAAATATCATTAACGATCCCGCTGAATGGATAATCCTGCACTGCATCGAGATACCCTGGCTGAAGTTCGCGCGCGTCAATAGAAAAATAACGCTGGTTCAGCGCCGTAAAGCGGCGCGGTTGCACTTTGGCCAGTGTGACCCAGGCGGCGTGCTGTTGCCATTGCTGATGGCAGTTGCGCCACTCTTGCCGCACGTTCGCCAAGCTTGCTTCGGACGGTTCAGCCAAAAACAGATCAAGTTGGGCGGACAGGCTGCGGCTTGCCTGTTCTGTGTTGATCAGGGACTGAAGGCCTAGCTCCCAGGCATAGCGGGTGGACTTATCCAGTGGGTCATCCGTCGGAGAATCAGCGGCAATAGCGCCAGATGTGCAGCATAAAAGTGCAATTAGCAGGGTGAAAGCGGTAGTGAGAATGTGGTTCACGATAGTGTGAGATAGATCCCTGAACAGGTGGTTGGTTGTTGTCCATTAATCCCGAAGGCTGATAATCGGCCAGTTACGCGTTTCTGCGGTTTGACGCAGACGCTCATCCGGATCTACCGCCACCGGGTGAGTAACCTGTTCCAGCAGCGGCAGGTCGTTGTAGGAATCGCTGTAAAAATAACTGCCATCCAAAGAATGCCCCTCTCTGGCCAGCCATTCGTTCAAGCGAGTCACCTTGCCACCTTGAAAACAGGGTGTACCAATAATCTTCCCGGTATAACGCCCATCAATGATCTGAGGATCTGTTGCCAGGATGTCATCCACGCCCAGATGCTTCGCAATCGGATGCGTGATAAAACTGTTGGTAGCAGTGATGATCAGCAGGTAATCGCCATTGTCGCGGTGATGTTGCAACAGCGTCTGTGCCTTGACCAACATCAACGGTTCAATGCAGGTAGTCATAAATTCCTGGTGTAATTCCGCCAGTTCTGTTGCGGTAAAGCGAGCCAGGGGTGAGAGGGCAAAACGCTGGTAGGCGTGGATATCCAGGGAGCCATCTTTGTAGGCCTGGTAGAAAAGATCGTTCTGGCGGCGATACTCAACGGCATCAACCAATTGTTTATTTACCAGGAATTCGCCCCAACTGTGATCGCTGTCACCAGCGATCAGGGTATTGTCGAGGTCAAAGATAGCGAGGGTCACAGCGTACCTGAAGAGGTTGTTCGAAGTGGCGGCTAGCATAGCGATTGTGTGTAACCCACTCAACAACTATGTGCAGATTCTCACATTTTTTTAAACTGGCAGGTGAGCGTTGAGTGAATTGCTGTGTGCAACAGATTTGTGGAACAATAGGTCGCAACAGCATTACGCGAAAATCATGACCAAATAATGAAAGAGCAGCCCCACACACTGCTTGCTAGCCAGGATAATCAGCCCCGTGATAGACAACGATGGATTTCGCCCTAACGTGGGCATCATGCTTACCAACGACCGGGGCCAGTTGCTCTGGGCGCGGCGTGTGGGCGGGCAGGATGCCTGGCAATTCCCGCAGGGCGGCATCAATGCCAATGAAACGCCGGAGCAGGCGCTCTACCGTGAACTTCATGAAGAAATAGGTCTCCATCCAGAAGACGTGGAGATTCTTGCCTGCACCCGCGGCTGGCTGCGTTATCGTTTGCCCAGCCGCTTGGTTCGACATAACTCTCAACCGCTCTGCGTTGGCCAAAAGCAAAAATGGTTTTTGTTGCGCCTGCGTACTGAGGAAAGCCGTATTTGTCTGGAAAACGGAGGGCGGGCTGAGTTTGATGATTGGCGCTGGGTCAGTTATTGGTATCCGCTGAGCAAGGTGGTAGCGTTCAAGCGCGATGTGTATCGACGGGCATTAAAAGAATTATCCCTGGATCACAGCCAATTGGAAGATGGTGCGCTCGCTGAGAATTCATCGGTTTCCGGCGGTACACATGCTACCTTACTAAGAGCCAGATAAGCTTCCCAGGGACATGTGCAACCTGGTATCCATGAGAAGCTCCTGAATCAGGGCGATCTTCCTGCCATATCAGCGTGCGCAGATCACCGACAGACAACAACCAGGCAGTTCACCCCGATGTTAAATTCACTTCGCAGTATTGTTCAGGAAGTCAATGCCGCCCGCGACATGAAGACAGCGCTGGCGATTATCGTCACGCGCGTCAAACAGGCCATGGGTACGCAGGTCTGCTCCGTTTATCTCAGCAATCCCAAAGGCGATTATGTCCTTATGGCGACCGATGGCTTGAATGCCGATGCGGTAGGTAAAGTGCGTTTGCGCCCCGGCGAAGGTCTGGTTGGTCGGGTTGTTATGCGGGAAGAGCCGGTCAACCTGGAACACGCGGAGACTCACCCGAGTTATCAATATTTTCCTGAAACCGGTGAAGAGCGTTTCGCTTCTTTTCTTGGTGTGCCGATCATTCACCACCGCAAAGTGTTGGGCGTACTCGTTGTTCAGCAAGTAGAACAGCGTCGTTTCGACGAAGGGGATGAGGCTTTTCTGGTCACCATGTCGGCCCAGCTTGCCGGGGTTATTGCCCATGCAGAAGCCACGGGCGCAATGGATATCATGGGTGACAAAGCCACCCAGGCAAAATTTATTGGTGTTTCCGGGGCGCCGGGTATTGCCATCGGTGAAGCCGTGGTCATCACCCCGCCAGCGGATTTACGCTCAGTCCCTTATAAGGCTTGTACCGATGTGGACGCCGAGCTGGCGTTCTTCCAGCAGTGTTTGATGGCGGTTCGTGAGGATATTAAATCCTTGGGCGAACAGTTGCGCAGTCGGATCAACCGCGAAGAGCAGGCGCTTTTTGATGCATACCTGGCCATGCTGGATGATGCTTCGCTGGGTAGCGAAGTCTCGGAGCGCATCCGGCGCGGTACTAACGCCTCCTATGCATGGAGCGAGGTTATCCTCGAACACGAAAACACCTTCAACAGTATGAATGATCCCTACTTGCGCGAGCGGGCCACGGATCTGCGTGACCTGGGTCGGCGAGTGCTGGCGTATTTGCAGGAATCCAATCAGAAGTGTCGGGTATATCCCGATAAAACCATTCTCATCGGTGAGGAGTTAACGGCGTCCATGCTGGGTGAAATTCCCAAGGAAAAGCTGGCTGGCCTGGTGTCAGTGCTCGGCTCCAGCAACTCGCACGTAGCCATCCTGGCGCGCGCCATGGATATCCCTACGGTGATGGGTGCGGTGGATTTGCCTTACACCCAGATGGATCAGCGCTCAGTCATTGTTGATGGCTATAAAGGCACGGTCTACAGTGACCCAGGCCCCCAATTACGCAAGCACTACAAGGCGATATTCCTGGAAGAGCAGGAGCTGGTTAAAGGGCTGGAGGCGCTCAAGGATCTGCCGTGCGAGACGCTGGATCACTATCGCTTACCACTGTGGGTCAATACGGGTCTGATGACCGACGTCGTCCGCTCTCTGGAGCGGGGTGCCGAAGGTGTGGGGCTGTACCGGACCGAAGTGCCTTTCCTGCTGCGCGACCGTTTTCCCAGCGAGGAAGAGCAACGGGCAATTTACCGCGAGCAGTTGGAAGCGTTTGCCCCGCATACCGTCACCATGCGCACGCTGGATATCGGCGGCGACAAGGCTTTGCCTTACTTTCCTATTGAAGAGGACAATCCCTTCCTCGGTTGGCGCGGTATTCGCGTCACGCTCGATCACCCGGAAATTTTCCTGGCGCAATTGCGTGCGATGATCAAAGCCAGCGAAGGGCTTGATAACCTGCGTATTCTGCTACCGATGATCACCAGTGTAGCGGAACTGGAATCCTCGAAATTATTAATCCACCGCGTATTCAATGAACTGCTGGAAGAAGGTTTCAAGGTCAAGATGCCGCATATCGGTGTGATGATCGAAGTCCCGGCAGCGGTTTACCAGGTGCGTGAATTATCGACGCGTGTGGATTTTCTGTCCGTCGGCAGTAACGACCTTACACAATACCTGCTTGCCGTTGATCGCAATAACGCGCGCGTAGCCGACCTCTATCAGGCGTTTCATCCGGCTGTATTGCGGGCGTTGCAGCATATTGTTACGGAAGGGCATGCCGAGCGCGTCAGTGTCGGCATTTGCGGTGAACTGGCCGGTGACCCTGGCGCCGCGATTCTGTTGATGGCTATGGGTTACGATGTGCTTTCCATGAACGCAACGAATTTGCCCAAGGTGAAATCAGTGATTCGCAGCATAACCCTGAAGCAAGCTAAAGCCTTGCTGGCTGAAGTTATGACGATGGTGAATGCCGAGCAGATTCGTCAGCGTCTGGATCAGGCGTTGAAAGAGGCTGGCGTTACGCGCTTGATCAGGCCCGCTGCGCAGGATTAGCCCTTTTTTACTCTCAGTAAAACCTTTGCATGAATTAACTGCCACGGTGGGGGTGACTGGGCGATCAATGGTGTTATGATTGCCCGCGTTCTTGATCCCACAGGCTATTTTTCCACTATGTTGACCTACCCCGAGATCGATCCCGTCGCACTGGCTATTGGTCCCCTCAAGATTCACTGGTATGGCGTAATGTACCTGCTGGCTTTTGCCAGTGCATGGTTGCTTGCCACGCACCGAGCCAAAGCCCCCAACGCACTGATTAATAAGGTCCAGGTAGAAAACCTGATTACCTACGGCGCATTTGGCGTGATTATCGGTGGTCGAGTGGGATACGTGGTGCTCTATCAATTTGAGACCTGGATGAGCGATCCGTTGTGGCTGTTTCGCGTCTGGGAAGGCGGTATGTCATTCCATGGCGGGCTTATCGGTGTAATTGTGGCCATGCTGATCTACGCTCACCGCATACACAAACCCTATCTCGCTTTGATGGATTTCATTGCCCCCGTTGTTCCTCTGGGGCTTGGCTTTGGTCGCCTGGGTAATTTTATCGGGCAGGAATTGTGGGGCCGGGTTACCGACAGCCGATGGGGGATGATCTTTCCGCGCGACCCGTCTGGTCTGCCGCGGTATCCTTCGCAGCTATATCAGGCCGCTCTGGAAGGACTGGTGTTATTTATTATTCTGTTCTGGTTCTCACGTAAACCGCGCCCCCGCGGCGCTGTGTGTGGCCTTTTCCTAGTCTTCTATGCCGCATTCCGTTTTCTGGTGGAATTTGTGCGAGAGCCGGACAGCCATATCGGTTTCGATTTGCTGGGTTGGATGACTCGCGGACAATTACTGTCTATTCCTCTGTTTTTCCTCGGTATCGGTTTAATGATCTATGCCTACTGGCCAAATAAAACCTCGAGTGCGGTCGGCGCCAGCCAAAACTAATGAGCGAATATTGAGAGAGTCATATAAATGAAACAATACCTGGACCTGATGCGCGATGTAGTGGAGAACGGTATTCAGCGAGGCGATCGTACTGGTACTGGAACCCGGTCAGTCTTTGGCCGACAGCTCAGGTTTGATCTCAAGCAAGGTTTTCCACTGGTAACCACCAAGACGGTTCATCTTAAAAGTGTGATTGTTGAATTGCTGTGGTTTTTGCAGGGGCGCACAGACGTGGGCTGGCTGCAGGAGCGAGGCTGCAGCATCTGGAATGAATGGGCGACCGCCGAGGGTGAGCTGGGGCCGGTATATGGCAAACAGTGGCGCAGCTGGGCCTGTCTGGATGGCAGTACGATTGATCAGATTTCCCAGGTTATCGAGCAAATCAAAACCCGCCCGACATCGCGCCGACTGATTGTAAGCGCCTGGAATCCGGCTGACCTACCCGATGAATCATTGAGTCCGCAGCAGAATGTTGAGCAGGGTCGCATGGCATTGGCTGCCTGTCATACGCTGTTCCAGTTTTATGTGGCCGAAGGCAGGTTGTCATGCCAGCTCTACCAGCGCAGTGCAGACCTGTTTTTAGGGGTGCCTTTTAATATTGCCAGCTATGCTTTGTTGACGCATATGATTGCGCAGCAGTGCGACCTGGATGTGGGTGATTTCGTGCACACTTTCGGCGATTGTCATTTGTATAACAATCACATAACGGATGATATTGTTTATGAGCAATTGAACCGTGCGCCAAAAGAATTGCCCAAACTGATCATTAAGCGCCATCCAGGCAGTATTTTCGATTACCAACTGGAAGACTTTGAATTTACCGGTTATGAACCTCACCCGCGAATTGTTGCGCCCATCGCAATCTAATTAAGCGCGAACAACTGGAGTGCAACCCTGGTGAAGCTAGCCCTGATTGTCGCTGCCGCGGCCAATAACGTTATTGGGTGTGAAAATCGGTTGCCTTGGCACCTGCCGGAAGACCTGAAGTATTTCAAGGCAACGACGATGGGCAAGCCCATCATTATGGGACGAAAAACTTACGACTCTATTGGTAAAGCGTTACCGGGTCGTACCAACATCGTGATCACTCGTCAGCAGGATTGGCAGGCCGACGGTGTGTTGGTGGCACACGACCTTGATCAAGCCATTAGCTTGGCTGAGGGTATAGCGGCGAGTGCTGATCATGGAATTGACGAGGCGGTGATCATTGGGGGGGCTGAAATTTATCGAATCAGCATAAAGCGTGCCCAAAAAGTTTATTTAACACGCATTAAAAAAAATTTTCCCGGAGATGCTTATTTCCCGGAATTATCTCCGCAGGAGTGGTTAAAAGTATCCGCCATAGAGGGTGACGCTCAATCCCCGGAGCCACATAGTTTTTGGGTGTTTGAGCGGATTGGTTAATAAGTGACCTCTAATAACCTTTGGTTCTTATAATTTAGGTGAAAAATGCGCCAATTGGCGTGGTTTTTAGCTGAATGTTACTTATTGTTGGTTTTGAAATATGTCACTGTTACCGCGGTGATACTTAAGTACACACGTAGAAAGCCTTTTGGATAAAACATTGAATGTGAGCGAAAGCTCTTATTACAATGCGGCGTTCTTAATTGCCTCGCTTCTGAGGCTACGTGGATAACGCGTCTGTGGCACTTCCGTTACTGTCGCAAACTCACTTGATGATGCACCCGAGTTGGGGGGAATATGAAAAAACAGCGATTGAAAGCCGTGGTTTTATCCACCGTGCTTTCTGCCGGCGCGCTAATGGGTAGCGTTGCTCAGGCAGATCAAACCCTGGATGCAGTTCTCCAGGTAGGTCAAACCAAGACGACCTTGGCACAAGAATCACAAAAACGTATTGATCGACTGGCTCAGGAAACTGATGACCTTACCCAAGAATTCAAAGCGGTCAGCAAAGAAATCGAAGGTCTGCGTGTTTACAATGCCCAGTTGGAAAAGCAAGTTGCTGCCCAGCTACAAGTTATCAAAGACCTCGATGCTTCTATCGAACAGGTCACTGTTGTTGAGCGCCAGATTCAACCGCTGATCATGCGTATGTTGGATGCTCTGGAACAGTTTATTGCGTTAGATAAACCTTTCCTTCTGGAAGAGCGTCAAAACCGCATTCAAATGCTGCGTGACAATCAGGATCGTGCTGATATCTCTGTTTCGGAAAAATTCCGCCAGGTACTCGAAGCCTACAAAATCGAATCCGATTACGGTCGCTTCCTGAATGAGTACAAAGCAACTCTTAACGTCGGTGGTCAGGATCGCGAAGTGAACATTCTTCAGGTCGGTCGCGTCTCGCTTATGTATCAAACCACTGATACCGAGCTGTCCGGTGCGTGGGATGCAGGTCAGAACGCTTGGGTTGAATTGGATGACTCATACCGTTCTCTCATTCTCAAAGGTTTGCGTATTGCGCGTAAACAAGCCTCTCCAGACATCTTAACCGTACCTGTTCAAGCTCCGGAGGCAGCACAATGAAGATGAAGTTTGTTAAAAGCTGCATGGCTTTCGTAGCCGCAGGTTTGCTGAGCAGCAGTTTTGCTTTGGCGCAGCAGGCTGATAAGGCTGCAACGCTGGACCAACTGTTAGATATGGTAAAAAAATCCCAGATCGCTGAGTCTGCCGAGCACCGTCAGCGTGAGGCCGAGTTTTCGCGCAACAAAGCCAACCAGGCTAATTTATTGGCTCAGGCTAAAGCGACTCGTCAGGCCGAAGAGTCCCGCTCTGAGCGTTTGGAAAAGGTTCATTCTGACCAGGAGTTGCAGGTTACCGCCAAGAGAACCCAATTCAATGAGCGTCTTGGTTCCATGCGCGAACTGTTTGGTCACTTGACCTCAACGGCTGGTGATTTGCGCGTAGCCACCGAAAGTTCTCTGGTAAGTGCTCAATACCCGAATCGTGGTGACTTCCTTGAAGACCTGATCGACAAAATGAACAGCAACACCAAGTTGCCTACCATCGCTGAGATTGAGCGTCTGTGGTACGAAGTTCAGCGTGAGATGGTGGAAGGTGGCCGTGTCAGCAAGTTCAATGGTGTTGTTATTAAGCCTAACGGTGACAAAGCTGAGCAGGAAATCGTACGTATTGGCGTATGGAACCTGGTTTCTAATGGTCAATACTTGAGCTTTGAAGGTGGAAAAATTTCGGAGCTGCCACGTCAGCCCGACGGGTTTGCTTCAGGCGCCTCTGCGTTGCAGGCATCTACATCCGGTTTGACTGGGGTAGGTGTTGACCCTACTGGCCCAACTGGTGGTTCATTGCTTGCGGCTTTGATCAACAAAGAAACTTTGGTTGAACAATGGCATCACGGCGGCTTGGTAGGCTATGTGATCACTGGTGTGGGTATTTTCGGTGTATTGCTCGGCCTGTGGCGTATTCTGGTGTTGTTCGGTGTAAGTGCAAAAGTTAGCGCACAGCTAAAATCAAGCAAACCGAACCCGAACAATCCATTGGGTCGCGTACTCAAAGTGGCTGAAGACAATCCAAAAGCTGACAACGAAACATTGGAGTTGAAACTTGAAGAAGCGGTGCTAAAAGAGCGTCCTTCTATTGAAAGCGGTCTGGCTATTTTGAAAATTATCGCCGCCGTGGCTCCGTTGTTGGGTCTGTTGGGTACCGTAACCGGTATGATCGAAACCTTCCAGG
>CAMPIG010000058.1 GCA_946886255.1 uncultured Cellvibrio sp.
CGGGAATCATCGTAAACCACAATCGGTGTTTGTTGGTTCACGCCGGCACGGCGTAATTTATCGGCGAGAATGTCTGCGCCCGGTAATGGATGACGGCCACCATGCTCAGCAACCGGTGCAGATAAGTCGTGTTCCAGATGAAAATACCAGGCACCGGGGATATGTCCTGCACGGTATTGTTGGTAGCCCTGATTTTTATCCATCAAATTAAAACGGCAATCAATAACCACCACGCCTTTGCCTATTTGTGCCTGCAATTGTTCGGCGGTAATCAGGGGTGTATTCATAAGCCTGGGTTCTGTTGATGGGAAGATAAATTTATCTTGTCACTTATGTGACCAACAGTGAAGGGCATTTATTGCACGAAAAGGTTATTTTTTGTATTGAGTGAAAGGGTTACCAATTTTTACGGTGTGGGATTGCTCCCTTGCCAACCCTCCGGTTGTTTGCCTTCGAGGTCATAGGCAAACGCGATGATATAGGCCACCGCGATGTAAAGCGATGTGGGGATCTCATCGCCCAGCTCAAGGTTGACCAACAAATCGACCAATGCGCTGTTATCGCACAAAGGAACATTGTGCTCATTCGCAATATCAATAATCTGTTGTGCAATCGCGCCGGTTCCTTTCGCGCTGACATGCGGCGCATTTTTTCCATCGTAAAAAAGTGCTACCGCCTTCTGTACCTGGTCGCGGGTAAATACTTCATCAGGATGTCGGTCGGTCATGGTGTAGTTCTCATGTTTGAATATCCACCAACGCATAGTTCAATGAGACAGAACGGCTGGGTGGTGGCCCGTTGACGCATTGCAATTGTTTTACTTCCACGCCTTGGGCCTGCAGTTGTTGACGCAGGCTCTCCAGGCTGGCCTGGGCCTGGGCAAGGGTCGAGGTTTGTTCTGCCCACAGTTTGGCCGAGACTGCATCATCAAGAATGGTCAATTGGGCATAGAGCCCGCCCAGACGTGGCAGGTTGAAACTGAGCATGACAGACCACTGCTTGACCTTGTCACGCTGATTCTCTTCATTTTTCTCGTCGTTTACCCACTCCTGATCGATGCGGATCTCCAATGGGTGAACGTCTTGTCCATAGCGCACCGGGATGTCAAACAGCCATGACTGGGTCGGTTGTGGGCTGTCTACCTGGCTTTGTTGGTGGTTCAGCGTGTGCAGTTGTTGTAACTGCACCTTCGCCAGACTGGTCAATGTGTGCTGATGTAGCAGCAGCATCAGTTGCGTGCGCAACACTTTATCACTCAGGTCCAGGTTGGGGCGGGCCGCCAGGTGCTGGAGCAATTGCAACGCCGTGGGAAATTGCAGCGGTGTCGGTAACGCAAACCCCGTGGATTGAAACGGACTGAATGGCAGGGGCGTGGTAGATGAGGTAGCCGACGGCGTGCTTGTAAGCGGTGTCGGTGGTACTTCATTCATTGGTGGAGCCACTTTGCCCAGGGCTTGGCCAAGTTGATTGAGCAGATGCAGCAGGGCGCCTTTGTAATCCTGGCTGATCAAGCGTTGGCTAATCGGGCTGGTTGGGGTTGAGACGGGATTTTTCGTTGCTGCAGATGATTCTGGAGCAGGGGAAAGGCTAGCGGCAAGCTTCTGTTCAAATTGCACACCACTGTTCTTCAGCACCATGGGAAGCAGTTTGGGGTTGGTCAGCTGCGGCATGGAGCGCAATTGATCAGCCACATTGCGCAAGGCTTGTTGCACAGTGACGGGCAGTAGTTGATCCCGCTTTTTAATGGGGAGCTGCTGCAATGGCGCCAGCGTAGCGAACAATTCCTGGGGTTTTTCCTTTTGCGGTAATAAGGTGCGCAACGCCTCGGCCAGTGCGCTCTGGGCTTTTGCTTGAGCCGCCGTGTGAACTACGGATTGTTGCGCCTTGGTTATGGCGGCGAGATCGGGTGCTCCCTGTTTGGTCGTTAACGGGGAGGTGCCAGCGCTGAGAGCGGTTAACAACTGCACCAGGCGTTGTTGGGTATCCAGCTTGACCGGGATCTGCTGGCCCACTTGTACCGGCTGGTCGGTGTAGGTCAGCAGAGCGCGGTTGTTCAATTGTAGTTGCACCAGCTTCAATGGCGGAGAGGCCAATAGTTGTTGCTGTTCCAGCAGGGTGGTGATCTGGAGTTTGACTGCCGGTGTAGCGGGCTTCTGTTGCAGTTGCGCCAGGAGTTGCTGGCTTTGCGCCAATAGCAGGTCGCGTTGTGGCTGGGTGGCTGGCGCTATCTGTTCCACCACGGCCATGGCGGTGCTGCCAATACTCAACCCCGTTATTTTGCTCAGGCTAGCTAGTTGCTCGGTCCGCATTTGTTGCAGGCCGCTAAGCAGGGTCTGGGTAATCGGTGGCAAATTGCTGGGCATAGAGGGTGGCTGCGTCAGGGTTGCGGATAAATTAAACGTGAAATCTCCGGCGGATGCTCGCTATAATCGCTCGCCTGTTTCCACCACTGAACTTGTTTGAGCTGGCTCCGAGTATAACGGCAGCAATTGCCAAATACTGAGCTTCATTCGTTGATAGACCACGAGAACGATAATTTTGACCGAGTCGCCCCTGACTTTGCCGGAAGCTTTCTCCCCGCCATCCACGCCACTGCTGGAGTTGCGCCAGGTCTCCTGTGAACGCGATGAACGCCAGTTGTTCTCCCATTTGAGCCTGCTTGCTTACGCTGGCGAGATTATCCAGATTGTCGGTCCGAATGGCAGCGGCAAAACAACCTTACTGCGCGCCTTGGCGGGCATCAATAACGACTATACCGGCGCGGTGTTGTGGAATGGTCAGCCGGTGTCGGATGTGGGCTGGGACTATAGCCGTAATCTGTTGTATATCGGGCATTTGCCGGGCATCAAAAAAGCGCTGAGTCCGCTGGAAAACTTGCGTTGGTATGCCGCTATCGGCGGCATTGAATCCCGGTCCGCCATCTACACCGCCCTGGAAGCAGTGGGTCTGTATGGTTACGAAGAAACCCCGTGCTACCAGCTCTCGGCGGGTCAGTTGCGCCGGGTGGCCCTGGCTCGCTTGTATCTCAGCCCGGCTCGTTTGTGGATCCTTGATGAACCCTTTACGGCCATAGACAAGCGTGGTGCAGCCGAACTGGAAACACTTTTTGCACGTCATGCAGAGCAGGGCGGTTTGATTCTCTTGACCTCCCACCAGGATCTTGCGTTGCCGTCGCTCAAGCACCTGAACCTGCTGGATTTTCAACCAGCCGGGCAGATGGGAGCTGGTGATGACTGAAGCGCTCCCACAAACGGGCACCTTTGCCGTCTTCTGGGCTACCCTGCGGCGCGACCTGTTGCTCGCTGTGCGTCATCGCGCCGAGATGGTTAACCCTTTGGTGTTCTTCCTGATTGCCATTACCCTAATTCCTTTAGGCGTCAGCCCGGAAAGCAAAACACTCGCCGCTATCGCGCCGGGGCTGATTTGGGTGATGGCGCTACTGGCAACCTTATTATCCCTGGATGGTCTGTTCCGCAGTGACTTTGAAGATGGCTCCCTGGAGCAGATGCTCATCAGCCCGCAGCCACTTTATTTCACCGTGTTAGCTAAAGTAATGGTGCATTGGCTGGTCACCGGTTTACCCTTAACCTTGATGTCTCCACTATTGGGGGTTATGTTGGCTTTGCCGTCAGGTGGTTACGGCCCGTTGTGTATAACGCTTTTGTTGGGTACGGCGAGCATGAGCCTTATCGGCGCCGTCGGTGCAGCGTTAACGGTAGCTTTGCGTAAAGGTGGTCTTTTGTTGTCGTTAATTGTGATGCCGTTATATGTTCCGGTGCTGATCTTTGGCGCCAGTGCAGTGCACAATGCGGTACTCGGCAGTGTCATCAACAGCCAACTGGCTGTCTTGGGCGCATTCCTGGCGCTGGCCGTTGTACTGGCTCCCTTGGCCGCTGCTGGCGCGTTACGCGTATCCAGTGATGGTTGATCAACAATAATAATGAGTGAGGTGAAAAACGTGGCGTGGCAATGGTTTCATCGATTGGGTTCTCCCCGATGGTTTTATGAAAAGACGCAGGCTTGGTTGCCCTGGCTAACGGTCATTACGCTGACTTTACTAATTGTCGGCACTGTGTGGGGATTGGCTTTCGCCCCGGTCGATGCCAAGCAGGGCAATAGCTACCGCATTATCTATATTCACGTCCCCGCTGCCTTTCTGGCGCTGGCGGGTTATTACATCATGGCTATCAGTGGTGCCATCGGCCTGATCTGGAAGATGAAGCTGCCTTACATGGTCATGAAATCTGCAGCGCCTATCGGCGCCGCCTTGACCTTTATCTCATTGGTAACCGGCTCGATTTGGGGAAAACCAACCTGGGGAACCTGGTGGGAGTGGGATGCGCGCATCACCTCAATGCTGATTCTGTTTTTCCTCTACCTCGGCATCATGGCGTTGCAGCAGGCGTTCCACAGTCGGGATACTGGCGATAAGGCCGGCGCTATCCTGGCCCTGGTGGGTACAGTCAATATCCCCATCATCTATAAGTCAGTGGATTGGTGGTATACCTTGCACCAACCGGCGTCGATCAAATTTGTTGGTGAGTCGACCATTCACGCCAGCATGCTGTATCCGCTGCTGACTATGGTGATTGCTTTTTACTGTTTCTATGCGCTGGTGTTGTTGCTTTACACTCGCGCTGAAATCCTGCGCCGGGAAAGTCGCACCCAATGGGTGAGTGATCTGGTGGCGCAACAGGTTTCGCCAGATAACAAAGACATCCCGGTCAAAGGGGGCAGCGCCATATGACCTTTCAATTCGACTCCTTCGCCAGTTTTATGGCCATGAACGGCCACGGCCCGTTCGTCTGGGCGGCCTACGGTATTACCTTTGCATTACTGGTTTATTTGCTGGTCAGTCCCTTGTTGCAGCGACGGCAATTCCTGCGTCAACAGGCTCGGCAGCAACGTGCTGCGAATAGAAATGTGTAGTTAATTTACTAAGTGGAATCGCCATGCATCCCGTGCGCAAGCAGCGTTTGATTATCGTGCTCTTTATTGTAGTTTTCTCCAGTCTCGCCATCGGTTTGATGACCTATGCCCTGCGGGAAAACATTAACCTTTTCTATCCGCCCAGCAAGATCGCCGCCGGCGATGTTCCGCATAACACGCGTATCCGCGCTGGCGGTTGTGTCAAGCCGGGCAGTGTTGCCCGGGCGTCGGACACTCTGTTGGTCAATTTTGTCATTACCGATGGTAGTGCTGATGTGCCGGTGACCTACAGCGGTATTCTGCCCGATCTGTTTGCCGAGGGCGAAGCAGCGGTGGTTAATGGTGTGGTCAATATGGCTGGCGTCTTTGAGGCTACCGAGGTATTGGCCAAGCACGATGAAAACTACACCCCGCCAGAAGTTGCTGAAGCCATGAAAGATAAAGGCGAGCACCAGGCGAGTTGCAAGGGGATGAAATATGATTCCTGAATTAGGCCAGTTTTCTCTTATCCTCGCCCTGTTAGTGGTGTTGGCGTTGACGGTTCTACCATTGCTCGGTGCGCAATCGGGTAATCAATTGTTAATGTTGACAGGTCGCTCATTGGCGACCGGTTTTTTCGTGCTTATCGTCATCGCGTTTATTTGCCTGGTTTACGCCTTCGTACATGACGACTTCTCCGTAGCTTATGTCTCCTCAAACTCCAATAGTCTGCTGCCGGTGTACTACAAGATCAGCGCCGTCTGGGGTGGCCATGAGGGCTCATTGCTGCTCTGGGTGTTGATGCTCGCCGGCTGGACACTGGCGATTGCAACCTTCAGCAAAAGCCTGCCGCTGGATATGCAGGCCCGTGTGCTGTCGGTAATGGGTTTTGTGGCGGTGGGTTTCCTGTTATTCATGATCTTTACCTCCAATCCCTTTGAGCGCATCTTGCCTCTGGCGCCGCAAGAGGGTAGCGACCTCAATCCCTTGTTGCAGGACATCGGACTGATTATCCACCCACCCGTGCTCTACATGGGTTATGTCGGCTTCAGCGCGACCTTTGCTTTCGCGATTGCGGCGTTGATGGCCGGTCGGCTTGACAGTGCCTGGGCACGGTGGTCCCGCCCATGGGCCAATATGGCCTGGGGGTTTCTGACAGTCGGTATCGCTCTGGGTAGTTGGTGGGCCTATTACGAGTTGGGTTGGGGTGGCTGGTGGTTCTGGGATCCGGTGGAAAATGCGTCCTTCTTGCCCTGGCTGGTAGGCACAGCCTTGATCCATTCGCTTGCCGTTACTGAAAAGCGCGGCATGTTTAAAAGCTGGACGATCCTGCTGGCTATTTTCACCTTTTCCTTGAGTCTCCTGGGTACCTTTCTGGTTCGTTCCGGCGTGCTGACATCGGTTCATGCCTTTGCCAATGATCCTGAGCGCGGTGTGTTTATCCTGATATTTTTGCTGCTGGTGGTTGGTGGCTCTCTGACCCTATACGCCCTGCGGGCACCGGTTGTTAAAAGTCTCCCCGGCTTTAACTGGTTATCCCGCGAGACGCTATTACTAGGTAACAACATCCTGCTGACCATTACCATGACAACGGTTTTGCTAGGAACTCTCTATCCGCTGATCGCTGACGCCTTGGGGTGGGGTAAGATTTCGGTGGGGCCACCGTACTTTAATTTCTTCTTCCTGCCGCTGATGGGCGTGTTGTGTTTGTTGATGGCCCTGGGGCCGCTGGCGAACTGGAAGCGCACGACCGTCAGACACCTGACACAATGGTTATGGCGGCCCTGGGTTATCAGCATGATCATCGGGCTGATCGTTCCCTATTTCTATAACGATAATTATTCCTGGCTTGCCGCACTCTCGGTATTCATCGGCAGCTGGATTTTCACATCGCTTATCGCTGATGTCTGGCACAAGTTGCGCAACAGCAACAATCGCTTGTCTGGCTTGAGAAAGCTCAGCCTGAGTTATCACGGCATGATCATCGCCCATGCAGGAATTGCTGTAACCCTGCTGGGGGTATCCCTGACCAGTATTTATAGTGAGCAGCGTGATGTGCGCATGGCCGTTAATGAATCCCTGGCGGTTGATGATTTTGTGTTTGTCCTGCAAGAGGTGCGCAAATTTGAAGGGCCAAACTACATCGCTGATGAAGCCATTATCAGCGTGACAGAAGACGGCAAACCTATACCGGATATGAGACCGCAAAAACGTCGTTACCTGGCCGGTGGCAATGTAATGACCGAAGTGGCTCTTCAGGTTGGTTTTTTCCGGGATCTTTACGTCGCCATGGGGGAGCCGTTAAACGATGGGGCTTGGGCGATGCGTGTGCATTTCAAACCCTTTGTACGTTGGGTTTGGTTGGGTGCGCTGATGATGGCATTTGGGGCAACCCTATCAGTAGCGGATAAACGTTACCGCAAAAGGCTGGCTGTTAATACGCCGCAACCGGTGTCGACACCGCAGGAACTTGAGACGGGAGTTGTTCGCTAAATGTTGCCCCAACGCCTTAAACTGTTTATTCCGTTGATTGTTTTTGCTGTGCTGGCAATATTGTTCTGGCGTGGTCTGTCGCTGGATCCCAACGCGATGCCTTCGGCATTGATTGATAAGCCGGTACCGGCGTTTAACCTGCCGATGCTGGAAAATACTGATCGTCTGGTGGATCAGGATATCTTCAAAGGTAAAGTCAGTCTGTTAAATGTCTGGGCAACCTGGTGTCCGACGTGTTATGCCGAGCACGGTTTTCTGGTTACCCTGGCAGACCAGGGTGTGCCTATCTACGGAGTGAATTACAAGGATGATGTGCCAGCTGCGCAGAAGTGGCTGAAAGAATTGCACAACCCTTACGTACTCAGTGTGGTAGACGCAGACGGTCGCTTGGGTGTAAACCTCGGCGTTTTCGGTGCACCGGAAACCTATGTGATCGATAAGGAAGGTGTGATTCGTTACAAGCACATCGGCGTTGTGGATGAGAAAGTCTGGACGCAAACACTGCAACCTCTGATGGTGCAATATCAATAACGGCAAAACAAAGCTGACTTGATTCGCATCAAACCAAAGGCCGCAAAACTGCCATAAGCTGTAAGCATCTGCCATAACCAACAGGTGCTGCCATGTATATGGATTGGGTAATCGTGTCGAGTTTGATTGTTGTTGCTTTGACTTGCGCAATTGTGGTCTATATCAGCGTGTACGCGCTGAAAAAGATTCGCAAGGAAATTGAGCGTACTGCCAATGAGTTGGAGATAAACAGCAAAAAATAGCCAAGGCGGAATGCAAAACTGGCAGACATAAAAAAGCCCCGGGATAACGGGGCTTTTTTATTGGTTGTTAAAACCAGGAATAGTGGCGGACCGGACGGGACTCGAACCCGCGACCTCCGGCGTGACAGGCCGGCATTCTAACCGACTGAACTACCGGTCCGCAGAAAAAGCACTTTTTACCTTGTGAGTAACAAGTGGTGGGCGGTACAAGACTCGAACTTGTGACCCATGCCTTGTAAGGGCATTGCTCTACCAACTGAGCTAACCGCCCGTTCAGGTGGTGCGTATTCTAACGATAAGATTACAAGGGTCAATCATTTTTTCATGCCGCTTAAAAATTAATGCTTGTGTTTCAGTGGCTTGGTGAAAAATTGTTCGTTATCTTCAGCTTTTGATCAGCCGGCGTGCATACTCGCCACTGACAAACTCAGCTTGTATACTCCGCCCTTTATCTTGCTATGAGGCACCCACCATGTCGGGGCGTTGGATTCTTTTGCTTACCCTGTTGTTAACAGCCGGCGCAGCAGTTGCTGCGATTGATGTCCACGAGTTTGATAATGATGTCGAGCGTCAGCGCTACCAAAGTTTTATCGACGAAATGCGCTGCCCTAAATGTCAAAACCAAAATCTATCCGGTTCTGATTCGCCTATCGCTAAAGATTTGCGGCGCGAACTCTACGCAATGATTCAGGACGGTCGTTCCGACAAAGAGATTGTGGACTTTATGGTGGAGCGCTATGGGGAGTACATTCTGTATCGCCCACGTTTAACACCGGCTACTGTGATGTTATGGGTGGGGCCTGCCGTATTATTTCTGGCGGGTTTGATCATTCTGATTGTAATTGTGCGGCAGCGTCGGCGCGACGTGTTGCTGAAGGGTCCGGTAGCCCTTGATTCCAAAGAGCAATCTCGCCTGGCTGCCTTGCTGCGCGACTCGGAGCTCCACACCAGTGAAACCAATAACAATAAATCTTCTGACTCATCAGAACCTTCTAATAAGGAATCCCGCTCATGATGCCATTGTGGTCCGCCATGGCGGCGCTCTCCCTCCTGGCTGCTGTCTTTATTCTCTGGCCATTGTGGCGTCACCGGAAGCAGTTGCAGGCTAACAGCGCGTCTGATTCAGCCGCTGCTCGTCTTCAGGAAAATATTGCGTTATTTCGCGAGCATATGCGCGATCTGGACAACGCGTTCACCGAGGGCCGTATTGACGCTGAGCAGCATGCCCAATTGAAGTTGGAGCAGGAGCGCACATTGCTGGACGACGAGGCGAGTGCCCGTACCGCCGGGAATCAATTTAATCTGGGGTTTGGCAACAGAAGTCTGGTATTTATCGCGGTGCTGATCATTGCTTGCGGCGTTTTGTTGTACCGCGAACTGGGTAGCAGTGCGGATGTGCATATCCAACAATTACAGGTGGAGAAGTCTCGCCTTGATTATCAGGATCTGCTGCATAACCGCAACCCGGACCCGGCTCGCACAAGGGCGTTTATCCAGGAATTGGAAGAGCGGGTGGAACAAGAGCCGGATAATCTTCAATACTGGTTTTTGCTCGCGCGCAATGCGCTTGAGGTCGCCGATTACGCCAAGGCTGTTACCGCCTACCAACGCACCCTTGCACTTGACCCGGGCGCCGCTATCGTGATGGCCGAACTGGCCCAGGCGATGTTCCTGCGCGACCAGAATCAGATGAGTCCGGCGATTGCGGAATTAGCTCAAAAAGCTTTACAGGCTGATGCCCAAAATACAACTGCCCTGGGGTTGGCCGGTATCAATGCCTTCCAGCAAAAAGATTTCCGTGCAGCAGCGCGCTACTGGCAACAGGCCGTCGATATCATGGGGCCGGACGCACCGGGTGCCCGTGCACTGCAAGGCGGTGTCGCGCGAGCGCGGCAAGAAGCCGCAAATCAACCGGGAGCTAGTGAACCGGCAGCCTCAGGAAAATCTATCAGTCTCAATGTCAGTATGGCTGAGGGCGTTAATGCGGCAGCGGATCAATTGGTTTACGTTTATGCGAGAGCCTGGCAAGGTTCGCGGATGCCGCTGGCGATTACCCGCATCAAAGTCGCTGATTTGCCGGCAACAATTATCCTGGATGAAACTATGGCCATGTCAACAATGGCGTCGCTTGCTCAAGCAGATCGTGTAGAAGTCGTGGCAAGAATTTCCGAAGATGGCAGCGCAACAGCAAAAGCTGGCGACTGGCAGGTAAGTGTAGGGCCCCTGGAAATGGATGCTTTGCCCGACGTTACCGAACTGGTAATTGCTGAAAAATTAACCGAATAATAAAAAGCATAGTGTCATCCATCTCTCCCGGCAGCGGCTGTGTAAACCTTCGTGCGCGCTGCCGGGCAGAAAATCCTGTGAAAAACACGTTTTGTCTGTGAAACAACCGCGAAGGCGGGGTGTAAAGCGCAGTGCAAGTGTGTAGAATTCTGGCCTTTATGCGGTTGTTGGACTGATCCTTTAGACTGCTCAAAAAATATAACGAAATCAAATAGCTAGCTCGTTGCTTTCACCGGCGATGAAGATCTACCGAGGTTTCGTCAAGTTTGGCTGTTAGCGCCATTTTTTTAAGCAAATTTGATTACAAGAGCGACACGGACATATGCGGCTAAAGTGCATCAAGCTGGCAGGCTTTAAATCCTTCGTTGACCCGACGACGGTTAACTTTCCCAGCAATCTTTGCGCGGTGGTAGGCCCTAACGGTTGTGGCAAGTCCAACATTATCGACGCGGTGCGTTGGGTAATGGGTGAATCTTCCGCGAAGAACCTGCGCGGCGAAAACATGACCGACGTTATCTTCAACGGGTCCAGTGGCCGCAAGCCCATCGGGCAGGCCTCTATTGAGCTGGTGTTTGACAATAGCGACGGGACTCTACTCGGCGAATACGCCAGCTTCACCGAAATATCGATCAAACGTAAAGTCACCCGCGACGGGCAGAACCTTTACTACCTCAACGGCGCCAAATGCCGCCGTCGCGATATCACCGACATCTTCCTCGGCACCGGTCTCGGTCCGCGCAGTTATGCCATCATCGAACAGGGCATGATCTCTCGCTTGATTGAAGCCAAGCCGGAAGACCTGCGGGTTTACATCGAAGAAGCGGCGGGCATCTCCAAATACAAGGAGCGTCGCCGTGATACGGAAAACCGTATTCGCCGAACCATGGAAAACCTTGAGCGCCTGACGGACATTCGCGATGAGCTGGAGCGGCAATTGTCCCGTCTGCAGCGCCAGGCCCAGGCGGCTGAAAAATATACTGAATACAAAAAAGAAGAGCGCTTGCTGAAAGCCCAGGTCCAGGCGCTTAAATACCAGCAGCTGGATCAGCAGGCCAAGGTCAAGCAAGAAGCCATCCGCGATCTGGAACTGCGTATGGAGTCGTTTATCACCAATCAGGTGAATAAAGATACCCAGATCGAAAAATATCGCGCGCAGTACACGGAGCTGGGCGACAAATTCAATGAAGTTCAGGGCCGCTACTATGCTATCGGCGCGGACATCGCGCGGCTGGAGCAAAGCATTCAACATGCCCAGGAACGTTCCCGCCAACTGCAGACTGACCTGGACCAGACCAACCGCGACTGTAAGGAAGCGGAAGAGAGTCTGCTGATCGATGCGCAAAAGGCGGAAGCCTGGGAAGCTGAGCTGCTGGAGCTGGAGCCGGAACTGGAACTGGTCAAGGCCGCTGAAGAAAGCTCGGGCGATGTGCTTTTGGCTTCCGAAGAGGCCATGCAGCGCTGGCAAAACGAGTGGGATGCATTCAACCAGCGCGCGGCCGAGCCGCGTCAGAAAGCGGAAGTGCAGCAATCCCGTATTCAACATCTGGAACAGGTGCAACAGCGCCTGTTGCAGCGCATCGAAAAACTCAAAGACGAAAAAGCCAATCTGGTCGATGGTTCCGAGGACGACGAGATTGGTCAACTGACTGAGCAGTTGGCGGAGTTGGACCTGGCGGCCGATGAGAAACGCAGCCGTGTTGATGCTCTGACCGAGCAACTCGATCAGCAGCGCAACGATAATAATCGCTTCACCAATGAACTGGATCAGGTGCGCAGCAAACTGCAAAGCATGCGCGGCCGCCACGCTTCGTTAGAGGCACTGCAACAGGCGGCGCTCGGCGAGAAAAACAAAGCCGTTACCCAATGGCTTGAGACCCAACAGTTATTGAATAAGCCGCGCCTCGCCGAAACCCTCAAGGTGGCTGAGGGCTGGGATACTGCCCTGGAAACGGTATTGGGCAATACCTTGCAAGCGGTATGTCTCGACAATCTGGACGCGGTCAAGGATGTGCTGGGTAATCTTACCCAAGGCGAACTTGTGCTGTTTGATACCCAGGCCAGCGTCGCCAGCAGCAATGCAAACAAGGCTAATTTATTGAGCGCCAAGGTCACGGCGCCCTGGGATGTTGCCGGTCTGTTGGATGGTATCTATGCGGCGGACGACCTCGTCGCGGCCTTGCAATTGCGTTCGCAACTGTCCGCCCACGAATCCGTGATTACCAAAGACGGTATCTGGCTTGGCCCGCACTGGTTGCGTGTCGCGCGCGATAGTGATGCCAGCTCCGGTGTCATCGCCCGGCGTCAGGAGTTGGAAGAGTTAAGCGCGGCCATTGCGGAGGCGGAGGAGCAGGTTGACTCGCTCAGCCAACAATTGGAGCAGGGCCGCGACTTGCTCAAACACATTGAACAACAGCGGGAAACCCTGCGTCGCGAAACAGAAGAACAAGGCCGTCGCTATGGTGAGGTACGTTCGCAATTAAGTGCCAAGCAGGTGCGTTTAGAGCAGATCAACATGCGGCGCGAGCGTGCCGAGGCGGAAATCCGCGAAGCGCGCGAGCAAATGGAACAGGAAGCCGAACATTTATCCGAAGCGCGGATGATCCTCAGCGAAGCCATCGAGATGATGGAGCAGGACACGGATCAGCGCGAGAAATTACTGCAAGAGCGCGACAATATTCGCAGCGGTCTGGACCAGGCGCGGCAGCGTGCCCGTCACGACAAAGACAAAGCTCATGAGCTGGCCATGCGCTACCAGTCGGTAAAAACCCAGCTCGACAGTATCCGCTTGGGTATTGGCCGCCTGCGCGAGCAGACGGCGCGATTGCAGGAACGTCGCGAGCAACTCACGCTGTCCCTCAGCGATAACCGCGATCCTATCGAAGAATACAAACTTGAGTTGGAGGCTTGTCTCTCCAAACGCTTGTCAGTGGAAGCGGCATTGACCGAAGCACGCCGCGAACTGGAGACGGTTGAGCATGAGCTGCGCAATGTTGAACAGGCGCGCAACCGGGCAGAGCAGGAAGTACAGGCTGTGCGCTCGCACCTGGAACAGGAGCGTCTGGCAGCACAAATGTTTGAAGTTCAACGTGCGGGTATTGCCCAACAACTGGAAGAAGACAATCTCGATCTTCAGCAACTCCTTGCGGAAATGCCCGAGGGTTCCGAGATTAAACCGCTGGAAGAAGAACTCGAAAGTGTTGCGGGCAGAATCAATCGTCTGGGCCCGATCAACCTCGCGGCTATCGACGAATACAAAACAGAATCCGAGCGTAAGAATTATCTGGATGCACAGAATGCCGATTTGATGGAGGCACTGGAGACTCTGGAAAACGCGATCAAACGCATTGATCGCGAAACCCGCACCCGCTTCAAGGAAACTTTCGACCAGGTCAATAAAAGTTTGCAGGAACTGTTTCCCAAAGTGTTCGGCGGCGGCCATGCATATCTGGAACTTACCGGAGAGGATTTACTCGATACCGGTATTGCGATCATGGCGCGCCCACCAGGCAAACGTAATAGCACCATCCATTTGCTTTCCGGTGGAGAAAAAGCGCTCACGGCTATTGCGCTGGTTTTCTCCATCTTCCGCCTGAATCCGGCACCCTTCTGTATGCTGGACGAAGTGGACGCACCTCTGGATGACGCTAACGTCGGTCGCTACGCGCGTATGGTTGAAGAGATGTCTGAACACGTGCAATTTATTTATATCACGCATAACAAGATTGCGATGGAGATGGCCCACCAGTTGATGGGTGTCACCATGCATGAACCCGGTGTTTCGCGTCTGGTTACCGTGGACGTTGACGAGGCGGCAGAACTGGCGGCGATATAACAGCCTGCCGGGATTTCACCAGAACCAGTTGCGATTTTATAGATTGAATCTTATCAACGGATAACATCATGCAAGAATGGGTAACCGTCATCATTGTGCTTCTCATCCTCGCGATTTTGCTGGATGGTGTACGGCGCATGCGAATCAATCAGCGGGATAAAATTCGTATGTCCCGCTCCATGCACAAACAGGGCGGCGCTGAAGCAACCAAAGAATTCACCAGCGAATTGCCTAACGGCGGTGCCCGCGTCGTGGGTTATCGTGAAGTGCCCCAAGGCTCTACTGTTCGCCCACCGCGCAAGCCAGCTGTCCCCACTAACACGACGCGTGAGCAACGCCGCGCGCCGGAACAAACCCGCCTGAATCTTGATGAAGCTGTGCCCTTGCTGATGGAATCTGTATCCGAAGATGTTCTGATGCGCGATCAAAAAGACGAGCAGGATGCAGTTGCGAAAGTACGTTCAGATAATCAGCGCATTAGTGATCAACAGCGCATTGAACCGACATTTTCTGCGCTCGATGACGAGCAACCCTATGGTGGCACCACCCGTAGCAACTCTCGCACTACTAGCGCCGTGCAACCTCATTATGAAGACGATGATGATCATGACGATTATCACGTTGCTGAACGCAGTAGTGATGACGATGCGCAGACTTACCGCGAAGAAGATGACGATTATGCGGATGAGCATGATGTTGAAGCGGATGATGTCGAAGATGATTACGCCGATGATTATGACGGCGAAGACTATGACGGCGAAGATCATGACGATGACGACGATTATGATGAGGAATACGACGAGCCTGAGGAGGCGCCGGTTTCCAATACGGATCAGCCACCCAGAGAACCGGAAGAAGTCCTGATCATCAATGTCATGTCGATGAAAGGCGAATTCTTCAATGGTGCGGCACTGCTGGACATCATCCTTAAATGCGGCATGCGCTATGGCGATATGAATATTTTTCATCGCTACAGCGACAACAAAGGCGAGGGCGCCTTGTTATTTAGCATGGCGAATATGGTGAAGCCCGGCACCTTCGATCTTGATGCGATGGACAACTTTGAAACGCCAGGTATCAGTTTGTTTATGACTTTGCCGATCAACGCCGACAGCATGACATCCTTTGATTTAATGGTGGACACGGCGCGCGCTATCGCCGAAACCCTCGGCGGCGAACTTAAAGATGAACAGCGCAGCGTTATGACACGGCAAACCATTGAACACTGCCGCCAACGCATTCGCGATTATGAATTGAAAAAGCTGTCGCGCAGTCGCCACTAAGCCGACAGCTTTTATTGCACAAGGATGTGTGAAAAACTTTTTGTACAGCCTCTCGGAAGCGCACTACCCATGTCGACACCCGCTCCCCATATTGTCGCTGAAGCCGAGCAATTGCGCGCAGAGATTCACGACCACAACTATCGCTACTACGCCCTTGATGAGCCGCAAGTGCCGGATGCGGAATATGACCGCCTGATGCTGCGCCTGCGTGAGATCGAAAGCCAGTATCCGGAACTGATTACCCCGGACTCGCCCACCCAACGGGTTGGTGCCGCGCCACTCAGTGCCTTCGCGACGGTGCAGCATGAAATGCCCATGTTGTCTCTCGATAACGCATTCAGTGATGACGAACTCATCAATTTTAATCGTCGTATTCAGGATCGGTTAAAGCATACCGACCACATCGAATTTGCCTGTGAAGTTAAACTGGATGGTATTGCCGTCAGC
>CAMPIG010000059.1 GCA_946886255.1 uncultured Cellvibrio sp.
ATGGGAAGTTTCTCGATAAATCCAAAACGGCGAAATACTCACTGCTACAACGTGAGGAAGATTTGGAAAAATTAATTTATGACGGACGACTCAGTGCCAATGTGATTCTGGATGATGTTCGAGTTGGCGATATTATTGATTACAGTTACTCCATCACTGGTGCAAACCCGGTTTATAAAGGTATCTTCTCCTATAGTTTTTACACACAGTGGTCGGTGCCGTTCGATTACCAACATGTCCGCGTTCTGTGGGAGAAGTCAACCCCTCTAATTATCAAGCAGCTCAATCGTGCATCGGAGCAACAATCCAATATCTATGGTGATGGTGTTGAATACATCTTTGAGAATCGTGATCGCCGTGCTCTGC
The DNA here is from genome assembly GCA_946886255.1 of uncultured Cellvibrio sp. The sequence continues at coordinate 367 of CAMPIG010000059.1, forward strand.
TGGTAAATTCCCAGACGCCGGATTGGTACGATCCTTATGGGCAGGTCTTTTTAACTGATACTCCGGAATGGAAAGATATTGTTACCTGGGCGTTACCTCTTTATCTTCCCGTTTCTGACCCGGCCAAGGAAATTTCTGAGATTGCAGAGCGTATTCGCTCAGAGCATAAAACGGTGGATGCGCAGATTCATGCTGCACTTGTTTTCGTGCAAGCCGAAATTCGTTATCTGGGGCTTGAGATGGGTGAGAATTCCCACAAGCCTTCTGCGGCAAATGAAACGCTTGAACGCCGTTATGGTGATTGTAAAGACAAAACAGTACTGCTTATCAGCTTGTTAAAATCGCTGGGAGTTTCTGCGACACCTGCTTTAGTGAATACATCAGCTTACCGGGAAATAGCAAATTATCCTCCAGCAGGAACGGTCTTTGATCATGTGATTGTTCATTTGGAATATCAGGGGAAAAGCTGGTGGATTGATCCCACCAGGCAGCATCAGAAAGGAAATCTGACGAATATCTTTCAGCCGGATTACGGGTATGCCTTGCTCATAAAAGAGGGAGTGAATGAACTTGTACCTATGACGGCTGCCAGAGAGTCCAAGCAAGTTGTTGTTGACGCGTTTGATCTTGACCAGGGTATGTCCGAGCGCGCGGATTATGTGGTAACCAGTAAATATTATGGTGAGCAGGGCGATCACCAGCGCTACTCGCTGGCTGACTCAAGCAATACTGAAATCGCTGAGCAGTACCTTAATTTCTATAAAAAGTACTATGATGGCATCGCTATTAAAGAACCTCTTAAGGTGGTTGACTCAGATGATGCGGATTTTCTTTCTGTTACAGAAACGTATGAAATAAGCAATATCTGGGAAAAGGATAAAGATGGGGACTTTGTAGCCAGTTTTTATGCCAATAGTGTCGACAGTAGCTTAAAGAAAGTAGACGAGACTCGTCGTAACTCCCCCTTTGAACTTGCATATCCCCATCACGTTGTTCAGGAAATAGAAATTAAGCTGCGTGATAAAAACTGGACTTTTGAGGAGGATAGCTTTGTTGAGAAGAATGATTTTTTCTATTTTCGCAGCTCAGTAAAGTTTGATGATTCGGCCAACCTGTTACAGCTGGTTTATGAATATAAGTCGTTGAGTAATCATGTTCCCGCAGAGAAAATAGATACTTATATAAAAGCTCAAAAACGGGCAGCAGATAACACCAGTTACGAAATATATGAATTCGCTGAAGAGCCCGTAGTTGATTCTGATACTTATTTTTATCTGGCTGCAGTGCTATACGCGCTCCTCTTGATTTTCATCTTAATTAATTGGTATAGAGATAGTGACCGAAAGCGCTTTTACGATGTGGCGGTCTTTTATCCGATTTCTGTGGTTAAAGTCGTTACGTTATTGCTTTTTACCCTTGGAACATATAGCTGCTATTGGTTTTACCGTAATTGGTCATATATCAAGCGAAAGGATCAGCGTAATATTTCTCCATTTTGGCGTGCTGTTTTTGAGTCACTTTGGTTTTATCCTGTTGCTCATAGAATTGCCAATAGTGATGAACCGAAGCAGCAAAATATGCCTCGTTCCGCATGGATTTTAGGCGTATTTGCGGTTCTGTACTTTATCAGTGCTTTGCTCATGGAAAAATTTATACTCATCGGCTTGGCGCTAGGTGGCGCACTGCTTGTTATTCTGGTTCGTCAGGTCAACGCTTATCAGCAATCTTCTGCGGAAATTTATTCTCACCATTCACGTTGGAAGTTGCGACACTTTTTACTACTGATAGCTTTTTCTCCGCTTTTTCTTTTGTCATTTGGTCAGGAACTGCGTCTTTTGCCTGCCAACAAAGTGGTTGCGGGCGATTATCTGTTGCAGCGCGATCTAAAATTCATGCAGCGCAAGAATATTATTGCCGCAAATGATCAGCTTGTTTATTTTTACAGCGATGACAGTTTTAGTATTCGCAATGATGGAAACGGTCTGACAGAGCAAGAGGTGTTTTCATACTGGGAAGGCGATGATGGGGAATTGTATCGGGAAAAAGCCAAGCTCTTTGAAATACAAAAAATAGAATTTTCAAAGGGGAGCTATAGTGTCAACTCTATACTTACTGTATATCGCGATGATGGCAGTGATTTTTTACTATATCTAACGACTGAAGAAGATGGCGATGAAGAGTTTGAAAAGGAATTGCGAAAGCGCTGGAGTGATGCACGACTACTTCACGAAAAAGATCTGGCATTTTCTGAAGATGCTACAGTGATGAAGTTGGAGCTTAAGGCGATAAAGAACAGCATTGAGCAAATAATCCATAATGCATTGATCAAAAATGATCACGCGTCTCAAAAATTGCTGGCGGAGCTTTACAGCCGTGGGCTTATGATTAAGCAAAACATTAATCGTGCTATTTATTTTTATGAGCTTGCATATCGCCAAGGGAATAGAGCGTCTGGCGCTGATTTAGCATGGCATCTGGCGGTAATGAGCCATGGCTCAGGTGCATTGGAACGTGCGGAAAAGATAGCAACAGAGCTGTTGGAGAAAGATGGGGATGCCAGAGCCCGAGAAGTTCTTGCCGCCGTATACGCAGCGAATGGAGAATTTGCGCGAGCAATAGTTGAGCAGCAACGAGCGGTCGCGCTTGTGGATGATAAAAATAAAGCAATTGCTAAAAAAAGATTATCAGCTTATCAAGCATCACAACCATGGACACAGCTTTGGTCTGTCGATACGATAACAGGTTCAGAGGTGTTGCCCTTGGTACGGCAAGCACCGCATTACCCGCTGGCGGCGTTGCAAGAAAAGATTGAAGGAAATATTGTCTTTCAATATGACGTCATGGCCGATGGCTCTGTCGCTAACATTGCTGTTGAATCAGAGGAGCCTGAAGGATATTTTGAGGCGGCGGGTAGAGAAGCATTGCAGAAATTTATTTATATTCCTCGGATGTCTAACGGCGTTGCTATTGACACAAAGGGCGTCAAGAATAGATTCACTTTCACGCTTACCGATTAGAAATCAACTCTCCGCTAATGCCACTACTGCATAATCGAAATGCGGTAATGGCATTAACGGGGTTGCCGACGATTAAATTCCAACAAAGCCTCCGGCCTATCCGTAAAAACCCCGTCCACGCCCAAACCCAGCATCCACTGCCAGTCCTCTTCATGATTAACCGTATAAACCCAATTTTTTAAACCGCGACGGCGGGCGTCGTTAATCATGTCCTGATTTAAAAATCCTAAATGGGTATTAAACGAATAGGCTTTTAATTCATCGCAACATTGCGCGTAGCTGTAGGGAATGCCTTCTACCAGCACGCCGCGTTTTATGTGCGGTGCGTTTTGCAGCATCTGGAACAGTTGTTGGTGGTCAAAGCTTGATACCAGGTAATGCTCCTGTGTCAGTTGATGGTCCCGCGTAAAAGCCGTTAACTGCTCAACCAATACGGGCACGCAATTCGGGCCTTTGATTTCAATATTGAGCAGCGCGCGGTCACCGACAAGCTCCAGTACCTGGCGCAGCGTGGGAACGGGTTCTCCGTTTTCGAGGGTCAGTTGGCGAATTTCTGCCAGGTTTTTTTCAATCAGCAACCCCTTGCCTTGTAATTGTCGTCCGAGTCGGCGGTCATGGGTCACGATCAGCTCGCCGCCGATTTGCCAGATGTCAATTTCAATCGCGTCTACCCCCAGCGCGAGGCTGCGGCGGATGGCTTCAAGGCTGTTTTCCGGGCTGGTGTGTTGGTGATGAATCGGTCCGCCGCGGTGAGCAATACAAAAAAGTGACGCCATTCCGGCTTCCTTCAGGTTAACTAACGTTATACTGCGCAACGTTCAAACAGGCTGTTTTAAAATCGGTCCTATGGTAGCAGTAAACCATTCATGAGTGATCCCGTAAGATGAGTAACAATTCGATGACAAAATTACTTCTGGTAGTTGGTTGCTTCTTCGCATTTTATCTGGTTTCGCTGATCCTGGATAAGATCATTCGCGAGCGAAGCATCAAGAAGATGCTGGGCGATCTGCGAGTGCGTTACGTCACGCGTCTGATGAACATCGGTTTGGTATTTTGTTGCATTGTCGTGGTGTGTTTGATTCTCGGTTTGGGCTACAGCGAGGTTTCGGTTTTTCTTTCGTCGATCTTCGCGGTGGTGGGTGTAGCGTTGTTTGCTCAATGGTCGATACTGAGCAACATCACCGCCAGTATGATTATCTTTTTTGGCTTTCCTTACCGCGTGGGTGACCGCATCAAGATCCTCGACAAAGACGATGACATGAGTGGCATCATTGAAGAAATCAGCATGTTTCACGTCATCCTTCGCCGCGAAGACTGCAATATCGTGACCTACCCCAATACGCTGATCCTGCAAAAGGCGGTATTAAAAGTAGAACACCCCTTACCGCCGGCGGTGATTGAAGAACATTGATTGCGTCCCGCTTAAGGACGCAACACCTTTACGATTGCCTGGCTGACGTAATCCATTCTTTCCACGGTCAAACCCGCCACGCTGATGCGGCTGGTGTCCGTCATATAGATACTGAATTCATTTTTCAGTCGATGCACTTGTTCAACGCTCAACCCCAGAAATGAAAACATACCGCGTTCGTGGGCAATAAAACTGAAATCCCGCTCATCCTGTTGTTGATTCAGTACATTCACCAAATCCGCCCGCAGGTTGTGAATACGCTGGCGCATTTGCCCCAATTCTTCCTGCCATTGGCGAGTCAGTTCACTGTTGTGCAGGATGATATCCACGATGGCACTGCCGTGGGCGGGCGGCATGGAATACAGGCCGCGTGTAACACTGAGCAATTGGCTCATACCGGCATTGGCCTGAGCTTCATTCGCGAATACCAAACTCAAGGTACCGGCGCGCTCGCGATACAGCCCGAAATTTTTTGAAAACGATGCAGCAATAATCAGCTCGGGTACCGACTCGGCCAGCAGACGAATGCCATAGGAATCTTCATCCAAGCCTTCACCGAATCCTTGATAAGCCATATCCACAAACGGCACAAAACCGCGCGCCTGAGCGAGGCGGGCAATTGCCTGCCATTGTTCGCGCGACAGATCGGCACCGCTGGGGTTGTGGCAGCAGGCGTGGAGTAAGACCAGATCGCCAGCGGGTACGTCATTAAGACATGCCATCATCGCATCGAAGTCGATGCTGTGGGATGCGTAGTTGTAGTAGGGATATTCGCGCAGTTGCAACCCTGCGCTACCGAGCAGCGGGATATGGTTTGCCCAGGTCGGTGTGCTGACCCAGATGGTGGCACCGGGTTTGGCGCGTTGAATAAATTCCGCCGCGACACGCAATGCACCACAGCCGCCAGGTGTTTGAATAGTGCGAACCCGATTATCCGAAACAACGGTGTGCCCCGTTCCGTAGATCAGGCCGACCACGGCGTTGTTAGCGCCGGGGTAACCAGCCGGATTGGTATACGCCTTGGTATTTTCCAAATTCAGCCGCAACCGCTCCGCTGCTGCCACCGCCGCCATAATCGGCGTCACGCCCGCATCATTTTTATACACCCCCACGCCCAGATCGACTTTGTTCGGGTTGGTATCCTGTTGAAAGGCGGCACTGAGACCGAGGATAGGGTCGGCGGAAAGCAGGGGCAGGGATTCAAACATGGTGACTCCTGAATTGTTATGTGGTGGACGCAGACGGCTACGAAAAAGTGGGCCGATTATACGCTCACCATTACGGTTTAACAGATAGTCGAGATTGTTGGAGAGAAACGAGGGATATAAAAATGGGGGTATTGGTTGTCGTAGCACAATTCAAGTTTGGCGTTAGGTTGTTTGTTTCGAAACCCTCAAGTCAAGGATGACTTGAGGGAGCTACAAGGATGTATTCATGCGTTTTCGAAACAAACAACCTAATGACAAACGAGCTACGAAGCACCTACTAGCAGACTCAATTACAAACCTGGAACTCCACGATTCCACTACCCGAACCAAAACGCTGCATGGTGTATTTCTCCAGGTCAATCAAATAGCCATCGCCGGCGAGGTTGGCTGTACAACAACCATTACAGTCAGAATCTGAACAACCGTCGTAAACCTTCGCAGTAATGCTGCGGCTACCCTGGCGCAGGTTGATCGTCTTCAAGCCCATCCAGTTCCAATCCTTTAAATGCACGGCCGCAATATTATTCGCCATCACCCAGGATTCCGGTTGCACACCATTCAGGCCATAAAACTGTCCGGCCCAGGTACAGCCGTTGTAAAGCACGCATTCATCGCTGCCTGGATCGGGATAGGATTCGTAGTGGGTTAAATTGGCGCGGTACCAGGTGCTGCCGCAGTCGGGATTGTTGGTGCCACCTGCCGGAACAATCTCGATCCAGTTGAAGTTCCAGCCGGCCGTTTGTGCGAACACGCCGAGATTATACGTACCGGCATTGATGTTCACCGTCTTGGTTACCGTCGTCCAGTTTTGCCAGCCGCCGGTAGCGCCGATCTGGAAGGTTCCCAACTGTATGGCGCCTGCGTTCAAATCCACCGATGCGGTCGCACCGGATGGGCTGGCCACGCGCATCTTGATGATGTAGCTGCCGTTGGTGGGGATGGTGAGGTTGGTATAAGCCAGCCACTCGCCGGTTTCAATCCAGCCGACGTTGTAACCGCCGTTGGTATCCTGAGCGTTTTCGATATCGACATCATCGTTGCGATAAGCGCCACCGGTATTGCCCGGTGTTGTGTCGTAGAAATAGGTGTAGCTTTCTGCCTGGAAGACCACGGCTTGCGCGCTCAGCGATAGTGCAGCCAGTAGCGCACCGGCGCCGAGTGTTAATGTTTTTACCATATTCATTGGCATGAACCTGAAATGCATTGTAGGACCCTCAGTGTTTTACGGACGTTATGCAGCCTGTTGCGCGGCAGCAGTGAAAGCGGCAGGTAAAAAGCAAATCATCGTCAGGGAAAAGCCCGCGCCTATCCTGGCGCTTCAGTAAGTCTGCCTGAGCGAATCGGTCGCACCAGACACTTTTCTATGGAGGTCAGATACTTTTCTATCAGGGATGGAACGGTGGGACACCTTTCATAAAAAGCCGGCTCAGACGACGGAAGAGCGATCAGGTATACTCTTCGCCTCGTTTTATTTCTATGCAGGAGCTTTGTCTGTCTATGTCGCAGTTCTGGAGTGAGGTGGTGCGTCAACTGGAGCCTTATGTGCCCGGCGAGCAACCGCAGATTGATGGCCTGATCAAACTCAATACCAACGAAAGTCCGTATCCGCCATCACCCCGGGTGCAGCATGTATTGAATGACACGGCCATCGCGCGCTTGCGTTTATATCCCGACCCAAACTCCCGCCAACTGAAACAAACCTTGGCCGCCTATTACGGGGTGCAACCGGAACAGGTGTTTGTCGGCAATGGCTCAGACGAAGTGCTGGCCCTGTCTTTTATGGCGTTTTTCCAACAGCCCAAACCCTTGTTGTTTCCCGACATCACCTACAGCTTCTACAAAGTGTATTGCCAGTTGTTTGGTATCGCCGCTCAAAAAATTCCTTTGTGCGACGACTTCACCATCGATTTCACCGATTACCCGACAGACAACGGCGGCATCATCTTCCCCAACCCGAATGCGCCCACTGCCATGGGAAAACCCCTCGCAGACATAGAAGCGCTGTTGCAGCGCAACACGCAATCTGTGGTTCTGGTGGATGAAGCCTATATCGATTTTGGCGGTGAAACGGCAGCGTCATTAGTGGACCGTTACCCTAATCTGCTGGTCGTACAAACCCTCTCCAAATCCCGCGCCCTCGCCGGCATGCGCGTAGGTTTCGCCATCGGCGATAAACAACTGATTGTAGGTCTGGATCGCGTCAAAAACTCCTTTAACTCCTATCCCCTCGATCGCCTCGCCGAAGCCGCCGCCGTAGTTGCCTTCGAAGATGAAGCCTACTTCCGTTCCTGTTGCGACAAAGTGATCGCAACCCGCGAATGGACAACTCGACAATTGCAGGAACTTGGCTTCACCGTATTGCCATCACAAGCCAATTTTGTGTTGGCACAACCTCAAGGCGATGCCGCCGACCTGGCTGCCAAATTACGCGAACACAAAATCCTGGTGCGCTACTTTAATGCACCGCGTATCGATAAATTTTTGCGGATTACTATTGGTACGAATGAGGAAATGGAGCGGTTGGTTGAGGTGTTGAAAGCAATCATATGAAAAACTGAGTACTGACTATTGACAGGTTTCGTAAATTCTCCAGCTTGTCGTAGAGGTACTTCGAAATCCGTTTGTCATTAGGGCTTTTGTTTCGAAAGCGCATGAATACATCCCTGTAGCTCCCTCAAGTCGTCCCTCGGCAACTGCTCCTGCGTTGCTCTACCTCCGGAATGCCGGACCACTGCATCCATGCAGTCGTGACTTGAGGGTTTCGAAACAAAAGCCCTAACGCCAAACGCGCATCGTATGAGCGTGAAACTTTTGCGGATATATGGAAGAGCTTAAGCCTTCACTTTTTCCTCCAACGTCGCCCCCTGAATCACAAAATAACGATCCATCCCCGTCCACTGTAACAACTCCCATACCTGATGATTGCAATGGCACAGCGTAATATTCTGCCGCTGTGAATGCTTTTGCTCCCTGAACAGCAATAACATCGACAGACCTGTCAGGCCAAGTTCAGGGGTACGGGTCAGGTTAAATTCAAACTGATCGATTTCCTTACTGGCTGTTTCACTTAATAGCAGCAGCCACTCCCGGCGTAGTGCCTGGTCAATAGTCCCGCTGATGTTAATCCGCAAACCTTGGCCATTATTGATTGGTATCCACTCCATTCGCGGACCACTATCACTGGTGGCCGAGGGTTTAGACGTGGAGCGTGTGTCTGCCGGTATGGTAGCAATAGCGGCGGGGCGTTGTTTACTGGAAGCAGGTGGCACGACGAGAGAGGAGGTAGGAGATGGAATACGAGATGAGGCAGGAACGTTATCTTCCCAACTGCTGGTGTCGGCGGCAGTACTCAAAACCTCATCAATGATCTGTCCGTGGCGTTTACTGTCGCCCTGGTTTTCGTCATCTCTCAGGATGAGCTTTTCGCCGATAAAAGGAACCGGTGGTCGCATGGCTGCCTCCGGAGCAAGCCCAAATGGTGGGTATTTATTATTCAGGGATGGCCATTAGACACCTGAAATGGATCACCTCACGTTGAGTTGAACAATATTTATACGATGCCCATCAAGTATAGTCAGACTTATGTGACGTGGCGCATAAATCCTTTGCTGCGATGAAAAAATCAGGTAAGGTTGCCGACACAACTAGTACTGATCAATCAATAACTTACCGGCATTACCTGATTTTTTTATCACCATTGCCCTTGGCCCGTCGGTTTGTGATGCGAAAAGAATCTAACTAGTGATCGATACCGGTTCACCGTAAAGGGCCGGGTGGTCAACTGACTTGGGCATCGACTTGGGCGACTATGCAGAATAAAAATACAGCCGTTGAACTCATCAAGAAGTTTCAACAACTATTCACTGACCTGAATCACAAACAAATTGCCGAACGCCTGGTCAAGCTGGTAGTGGTTAAACCGATCGTCAGCCGGGTTGTGCTGATCGTTGAGCGCGATAATCATTTATATGTTGAAGCCATCGCTTGCCAGCGCGCACCGGAACCCTTGGTCAGTGGCGTAGCGACGGCGCTCTCGCGTTTAAATTACCTGCCGCAACAAAAAATCCGCGAAACTTTTTTGCTCGGCCAGCCCCAGGCGCTGGATATCGACCACATCAATACTCTCGGCGAGAAAGACACCCAGCAAGGTTGTCGCGCCTGCTATCTGCATCCCATTCTGGAAAAAGATAAAACCATCGCGGTGTATTACATCGAAACCGAACGTGACCTGCCGCAGTTGCAACAAGCGGTGGCGGAACTGGATACCGTCTGGACGTTCAGCTCGTTACTCATTCGCCAGGTCATCGAGATGTGGCGGCATGAAGAGCAAGCCGAACGTTTCCGTTTGGCCGAGCAGGCGCTCTGGGCCAGTGAGACTTATCTCAACGCGATACTGCATTATTCACCCGCACTCATTTCGGTAAAAGACCTGGACGGTAATGTGGTACTCGCCAGTGAGCATTTCAAGCTGATGGCAAATATCGATGAGAAAGGGTTTGTAGGCAAAAATGTCTTTGATGTATATCCGGCGGACATTGCCCAGTCCATGTGGGACATTGATGTAGCCGCGCGCAACAAACAACAAACTTTTGAAACAGAATTGGATTTATTACACAAAGACGGCACCTTACACACCTATCTGGTGGTGAAGTTTCCGTTGCGGAATAAAGAGTCAGAAGTCTTCGGCGTATGCACCATCGGGACGGATATTTCTGAACGCAAGCTGGCCGAAAATGCATTGCGCGAACAGCAGTCGCGCCTCAACTACATGGCCTTCCACGACTCGCTGACCTCCTTACCCAACCGCTCCTTATTTTACGATCGCATCTTCCACGGCCTTGCCCGCGCACGGCGCAGTAACAGCAAGGTGGCACTGATGCTGTTGGATATTGATCGCTTCAAGATTATCAACGACAGCCTCGGCCATGACTCAGGGGATTTATTGTTAAAGGCAATCGCCCTGCGCCTTAACGAAGGCGTGCGTGATATGGATACCGTAGCGCGGCTTGGCGGTGACGAATTTGTGGTAGTGCTCGAAGGTGTGCATGACATTGACGATGTTATCTTCGTGGCCAATAAATTATTGGTAACACTTGCACGCCCGCTGGAGATCAGTGGCCATGAAATTACTACCACCGTCAGCATCGGTGTGAGTATCTTTCCTGATGACGGCTCCGATGCGGATGAACTGCTCAAGAATGCCGACATCGCCATGTATAAAGCTAAAGAAGCCGGTAAAAATAATTGTCAGTTTTATGCGAAGGGGATGAACGCGACGGCGGTTAACTACCTGTTGCTGGAAAACGATTTGCGCCGCGCGGTGGAGCAGGAACAATTGACCCTGCATTATCAGCCCCAGATTGATTTGCAAACCGGTGAATTGATGGGCGTCGAAGCACTGGTACGTTGGCAACACCCTGAACGCGGATTGGTTTCACCCGCGCATTTTATTCCGCTGGCGGAAGAAACCGGTTTGATTGTGCCTATCGGCGAATGGGTGTTGCGCGAAGCCTGTCGCCAACAAAAAGCCTGGCTCAACAGCGGTAAACACGTGGGCAAGATGGCAGTGAATCTGTCGCCGCGTCAGTTCCGCCAGAAAAATTTTCCCGGCAAGGTGGAAGCGATTCTGCGCGATGCCCAACTCGATGCCGGGTACCTGGAGTTGGAGATCACCGAGAGCTGCGCGATGGAGCACGCCGGTGAAACCATCAATCATCTTAACCAACTTAATGAGATGGGCTTGTATCTTGCCATCGACGACTTCGGTACCGGTTATTCATCGCTCGCTTACCTCCAGCGTTTTCCGATTCAGAAACTCAAGATTGACAGCAGTTTCGTGCACGACATTCACGACGATCATAACGATGCAGCGATAGCCAAAACTATCATCGGTCTGGCGCACGGCATGCAGCTGAAAGTGGTGGCGGAAGGTGTGGAGACGGAATACCAGGCTGAGTGGCTGCGCCAGCAGGGTTGCGACCAGGCGCAAGGTTTTCTTTATGCCAAACCCTTATCCCCCAAACAATTTGAAAGCCACTTCCACGGCGGCAAGTTTGCGTTTGATGGCAACGTCGTGAAGCTAGATACCTTAAAAGTAGGCGCCTGACCGTCTCGTAGGTCGGATTAGCGCAGCGTAATTCGACGATATCTTAAAAAAACCGCGTCGGATTACGCTGCGCTAATCCGACCTACGGGTATCAGGTGCGCCCGTTAGCCCTGGCCGCGCGTGCGGTTGGCGTGGGGGCGGGCATTTTCTTCAGTGAAGGCAATGATAGCGTCAGCGATATCTTTCTTGGTGGTGGCTTCAATGCCTTCCAGCCCCGGCGAGGAATTCACCTCCATCACCAGCGGTCCCCGGCTGGAGCGCAGCAAATCCACACCAGCGACATGTAAACCCATGGTTGTAGCGGCCTTGATCGCCGTGCGCCGTTCGGTGGGGGTGAGCTTGGTAATCCGGGCGGTGCCGCCACGGTGAAGGTTGGAGCGGAATTCGCCTTCCTGGGCCGTGCGTTGCATGGCTGCCACGACCTTATTGCCGATCACAAAACACCGTACATCGCTGCCGCCGGCTTCCTTGATAAATTCCTGCACCAGGAATTCCGCACGCAATTCGCGGAAGGCTTCGATCACACTTTCCGCCGCTTTGGGTGTTTCGGCTAGGACGATACCGCGACCCTGGGTGCCTTCACAGAGTTTGAGCACCAAGGGCGTGCCGCCCACCAGTTTAATCAGTTCCTTGGTGTCGTGAACGTTGTACGCAAAGCTGGTCTTGGGCAATCCCAAGCCTTTGCGCGAGAGCAATTGCAGTGCGCGCAGTTTGTCACGCGAGCGACCCAGTGCCACGGATTCTGTCAGACAGTAAACACCCATCATTTCGAACTGGCGAATCACCGCCAGGCCATAGTGGGTAACAGAGGCGCCGATGCGCGGAATCACCGCATCAAAATCCTCCAGCTTATTGCCCATATACCAGATCGCCGGGCTGGACGAGGTGATGTCCATATAGCACTTGAGGATGTCGATGACATGCATCTCATGGCCGCGCTTGACCCCGGCTTCCACCAGGCGGCGGGTAGAGTACAAACGACGATTGCGAGACAGTATGGCAATTTTCATAAAATGACCGAGGTAAATAAATTAGGGAGTTGTAAAAGGAAAGTTACGCTGGACGTAAGCATTGAGGCCGTGATTTACACGGGTGGTTCACTCTTGCTGCCGCCCAGGACAAAAGATTTGGCGCTGTCGACGACGTAGCCCTGCCGCAATGCACTACGTCCCAGTAACATACGAAAGCGCATGTTTTCCCGGTCCGTGAGGGTAATCTCAATAGTGAACTGTCGCTCCTTGAGCGCAATGGTCGTTTCAATGACAAACCGCCATTCCCGATGTCCACCCGAATCGGTGACCTGCCGCCGATCCTTGATTGGTGCCTCGCATTCAATACTGCTGGCGCCGCATCCCTGCAAAGGATGCAAACCAAACCTGACCCACGCTTCGCCATCGCGATCAAAAGGCGTGACGTAATAGGTGTGCAGGGCGCTGGTTTTGGCTCCGGTGTCCACTTTGGCCTTAATCCGGGTGGCGGCAAAGTCGGTCAACGTAACCCACTCTCGCCAACCGATCAGCTGTTGTTCTGTTGTGGCCACGGTTTATCCTCATTGGTAGTGCAGTGTCAGCGTCGCCGTGCTGGTTGCGGTTTTTACTTGGCCGGAGACGGCCGGTAAAATGAAAAATATTATTCGTCTCGACAAATTTTTTTTGCTTTGTTTGGCGTCATAGCTATGATAAATAGCGCGGGACAAACTGCCGGAACCGAAAAAGGTGGCGGCGGGTGTCAATCGGCAGCCCATCCTCGTGGCTGACATAGTCCCGGTTGCAGCTGTTGTTTAGCTGTCATTTTTTGTAGTTGCGTTAACTTCCCTATATCTGTCGATTCTGGAGTAGTTTTATGTCTGTCGATGAACATAGCCCTGCTGATGCTGATTTATTGAATGATGTGGTTGATATCGACGATGACGAGCAGCCCAAGCTCACCGGCAAAGAAGCAAGCCAGCATATGCTCGAAATGCGCCGCAAGATTGAAGACAGATTGGAGCGTCGCCGTCTTAAAGATCAACTTGGTTTTGACGACTTATCCGAACTGGACTTTTAATTAATCCCCCTCGTTATTTCGGTTAACTGGTTTGCCCGAGCCCACTGCCAGCCAGTTAGCCTCCATACCTTCCACCAACATCCTGTTGCAGCTCCCTATTTGAATAACGCCAGCACTGGTGCCAGGGCAGCGTCGTGTTCTCTTCCTGCTTTATAGACCAGATACACCGGCTGTACAAAACGCGGTGCGTCATTCAGCGGGTAAAAGCCGTGGTTAGCGGCGGGTAGATAGGCGGATGCCGGCACCTGTTGCATAAATTTAATGGCGAGGGCGGCTTCTGTGGTGCGTAATCGGGGTTCAACACCAGCTACACGCTTGTGGTGAAATGCAGCAAAGGCCGCACTCCATTCGATAAGCAAGTAGGGCGTACCCGGCAGGGGAGAGTCGGCGGAGCTGCACAGGGTTAATTCCTGCTCAGCAATTTTGATGGCGTGTAGTTCGGGGTGTTGCGGCAAGTCCAGTACCAGTGCCAGGTCCAGTTGTTGGGCGAGGATCTGGGTGATGAGTTCCAGGTGTGACAAGGACTCAATGGATAATCCCCGGCTGACCGACAGGGCTAACAACCTTTGCATCAGACCCGGCAATTCACACTGCCAGACCGATGCCGTGGTGCCTACCGTGAGGTGATTCTCCGGCTCCAGTTTGATGGACAGGTCTTCCAATGTCTCCGACCAGGCGTGCAGTAATTTTTTGGCATGGGGCAATAGGCGTTCACCCTCTGCGGTCATCTGGATATTGCCGCGAATGCGGTGCAACAGGGTGACGCCCAGCATTTGCTCAAGCTGGCGAATCCGCGCGCTGACTGCTGCTGGCGTCAGGAACTGGGTATCTGCGGCGCGGCCGAACTGGCGACGCTGGGTGACTTCTATAAAAGTTTTAAGCAGTTCGATATCCATAAGCGTCACGACAGGGCAATGGCAGAGCCAGCGGAATGTACACCGGCCCTTGGGGCGAGGCAATGCGCTTATCTGCTCGTATCAGACGGGCCAGGCGTGGCGTGTTACAGGCAAAGAAGCAATAGGAACAAATACGCCGGTATCAAATAAAAAATCCCCCTTGCCTGAGACAAGAGGGATTCGTTTTTCAGCTACTTATTACAGCTGATATTGGCTGCGGTTTACCGGAGAATTGTCCTGCAACCATTTATCGACTTCCTGCACATCGGCGGGTGTCAACATCCCGGCTGCTTCACGCAACTGGATGGTATTGATGATGTAATCATACAGCGCAGTCGCATAATCGCGACGTGCCTGATACAGCTGGCGTTGGGATTGCAATACTTCTACTAGGTTGCGTGTTCCCACCTCATAACCGGATTGGGTTGCTTCCAATGCGCTCTGGCTGGACACGATGGCCTGCTTGCGCGCTTGCACACGCGCTACACCGGTTTCTACCGACAAATGCAAAGCGCGGGTAGATTGGATAATACTGCGCTGGGTGCTGTTAAAGAGTTCTTGTGACTGGGTCGCTTGAGCGAAAGTCTGGCGACGTTCGGCCGACACTCTGCCACCACTGAAGATGGGCACATTTAAAGTAACGCCGACCGACGTACCCTCGGTGTTGTAGTCCTGTTGCACGCCGTATCTTTCACCATCGTCATCATAATCGCTGTAACCCAAAGAGGCTGTTACCGTGGGAAGGTGACCGGAACGGGCACTTTTGGCAACTTGCCGCGCAGCCTCTGCACCCAGTCGGGCTGCTTTGAGTGAATAATTATTCTTCAAAGAAAACTCAACCCACTCATGGCGATCTGCAGGTACTGGCTCAACAACCGGAAATTGTGGCGCCAGCGGCGCTATCTGTTCGTGGCTTTGGCCGGTTAATACTTCCAG
>CAMPIG010000060.1 GCA_946886255.1 uncultured Cellvibrio sp.
TCAGCGCGCTGACTGAACTGATGGTGGCGGACAGCCGCGACGGTATTCAGGGTCACGCCGACAATCCAGAGTTGATGGCGGCGGGGATCAGTTTGGCGTTTGGCATGGAACACCATGCTGAACGGCTGTTTCAGGATCTGTTGCAAGGCGAAAAGCGGCCGCAGAGGGTGCGTGATGCGGCGTGGTTTTATCTGGGCAAGCTGCATTACATTCGCGGCAACTGGAACGAGGCCGAGCGGAGTTTTGCCCGCGTCAGTACCGATTTTAACCCGGTTCTCACCGGCGAAATGCGCGCCCTGCAAATCAACCTGCAAATCCGCCGCGACCAACTCTCCCCTATCCCTCTCAAGCGTCTGAACCAGGAGCAACTGGGTAACTGGAGTCCCTACGCCCTCTACAACATGGGTTCCGCCTACGCCCGCAGCGGCGATTTCATGCAGGCCAGCAACTATTATCGTGAGCTGGTCAAGCTGGATGTTCCGGAAAATTCGCGCCTGCGCGCCGAATACTGGACCTTGCAAGACAAAGCCCACACGGCGATGGGTTACGCCTTCCTGTTGCGGAGCAATTACACCTCCGCCATCGAGCAATTCAGCAAAGTCATGCTCAGCGGGTCACAGTCGAATCAGGCGCTGTTGGGTTATGGCTGGGCGGCAGTGGAGCAGGAAGACTACGAGCTGGCGATTCGCCCCTGGCAGGTCTTGCGCCAGCGCAGCCTGATCTACCCTCCGGTGCAGGAATCCCTGCTGGCCTTACCCTTCGCCTATGAAAAAATGGGCGCTGAGGGTGATGCGCTGTCGGCTTACGAAATCGCCGAATCCCTGCTGACCGCCGAGATTGAATTGGTGCAGGATATGCGTGCTACGCTCACCAAAGGCGAGCTCCTGACGATAGTCGGCGCCAAACCAGTCACTACGGAAGAGTTGGATGCAGCGGCCGCTGACCCGGTTACTGACCCCACTATCCTGACCGCTGTGGTCACCGATGATGGACAAAACTGGCTTAAGCTGGATCGTACCAGCGTGATCAAAACCCGGTCCGCCTACCTCACCGAACTCTTTGCTCAAAATGAATTCCAGACCGGCGTGCTGGATCTGCGCGATCTCCTGCGTCTGCGCAAGGTATTACAGGATTGGCAACCCAAGCTGGATATCTACGCCGACTTGCTGGAAGAAAAACAGCGGTTGCGCCAACAACAGGAGCAGCGCCTCGCGCAGCAGGCACTCGATCAGCAACGCATGGTTTTGCAGCAGGAACGCGACCAGTTAGCCGCACGTTTGCAGCGGATCGTTGATGATAACGATGCTATGGCCCTGGCCGACGACAACAGTCGTGAACTCTATGAGATGGTGCAGCGCTCTGAGAATACCCTGCAACGCCTGGCGCAATCGGGTGAAGATACCAGCGATTATGCTGAAAGCCTGCGCATGTATCGCGGGATCTTATTGTGGCAGGCGGCGCAGCAATTCCCCGAGCGCTTGTGGCAGAACGAGAACAATCGCCAACAGATCGATGAGGCTCTGGCGCAATTGGATGAAACCTCGCGACGCATCGACGCCATTACCTCGACCAACCTGGATATTCGCCCCATGATGGCGCGGATTCGCCAGTTACAGAAAGAAACCCAGGATCAGCTCGTTGAAGCCGAGCGGGTCATCGACATCCGCGCCGAAGCGCTGCGCGAACAGGTGGATCGGCAGTTGGCTGGCCACCAGAAACGGCTTACGGCCTATCTGGCCCAATCTCACCTCGCCGTGGCGCGTCTGTATGACAAGGCGTTGAGGAAGCAAGCCCCATGAGTCGCTTCCGTCTTATCTACATTGCCTGCTTTGGTATGTCGCTCATGACCGGCTGCGGTTTGTTCGGCGGCAACGAAGAACGCGAAGGCACACTGGCAGACTTACCTCCCGCGACCCTCCCCAATGCGGCCAAGACGGTCGAGGTGATCGAGATTGATCGCATCGAAGCCAGCTATCGCAAGGCATTGGCGGTGGCTGAAGAGCCGGCCATGCGCCAGCAAATCCTGTTGCGCCTGGCGGATCTGGAGATGGCGCGCAGCGAACGGGAGCAAGAGGAGGCGACCGATCTGCGTCGCTTGTACGACCGCCCCATCGCCATGTACCGCGAATTGATTGACTATGAGGCCAGCAAGCCCCAGCCCACCCAAGGCGTGGACATTGATCAACTGCGCTACAAACTGGCTAAAGCCTACGCGCTGGATGGCCGCAATGTCGAAGCGGCGGCGGTGCTAGATGAACTGGCGCAGAACCATCCCGACTCTCCCTTTATGTCTGAAACCCAGTTCCGCCGCGCGGAAAAAGCCTTTTCCGATGGCGACTATGCGGCGGCGGAAAACCATTACCGCAGCGTGGTGACTGGCGACGACGACACCTTCAAACAAAATGCGCTCTATATGCAGGGCTGGTCGCAATTCAAACGCGGCGACTATGATCTGGCCTTGCACGCCTTTGCCCAGGTACTGGATCAACTCCTGGCTTCTGCCAAACAGCCGGATCAGGTGAGTCAGGCGATGGCGGATCTGGGACCAGCACGCAGCAATCTGGTGGGCGATACCTTGCGGGTGATGGGGTTATCCTTGTCCTACCTTGATGGCCCTGCGTCGATCACCGACCTGCAAACGGAAATCGGGCCCAAGGTGTATCAGCACCTGTTATATGAGCAACTGGGCCAGTTGTATCTGGAGCAGAAGCGCTTCAATGACAGCGCTGAAACCTATAACCACTTTGTGGAAAACAATCCCAATTCGGACTTCGCGCCGGACTTCAGCATCAAGACCATCCAGACCTACGAGCAAGGCAACTTCCCCAGCCTGATCCTGCCGGCCAAGCAGGATTTTGTGCGCCGTTACGGCATCACCAGCCGTTTCTGGACCGAGCGCAACGGCGCACTCAGCAATACCGCCCGCGCTTATCTGCATGAATCCTTGCAGGAACTGGCCGCCTACGAACACGCCGAAGCGCAACAGCTCAAAGCTAACAGCCAGACACTCACTGACCCACGTGAACAACAGGCAGCCAGCAATCAGGCGGTAGCCGCCTACGCCAGTGCCGCGCTGTGGTATCGCGAATTTGTGCAGACCTTTCCCCAGGACCCCAAAGCGGCGGACATGACTTTCCTGCTGGCGGAGTCTCTCTATGAAGCCGGCGACCTGGCCCAGGCATTGATGTCCTACGAAAAAGTGGCCTATGAATACCGCAGCCCGATTCACGGTGCCGAATCGGCTTATTCAGCGGTGCTCTTGTCGCAGGAGCTGATCGATCAAACCCAGCCAAACCTGGGTGAGGTGCGCCAGCAGTGGCAACAACGCAAGATCGACAATTCACTGCGCTTTGCCGAGGTTTACCCGACTGACCCGCGCGCCGTCACGGTGTTGGCGCAGGCGGCACCGGAGCTGCTGAATCAGGGCGATCAGGTGTCAGCCATTGCTGTGGCGGAGCGGGTCATTGCCTGGCAACCGCAGCCTGACGGTCAATTGCTATTCAGTTCCTGGCTGGTGCTGGGGCACGGCCAGTTCGATCTCCAGCAATATCCTGCCGCCGAACAGGCTTACTGGCAGGTACTGAAGTTATTACCCACTTACGGCCAAACCCCCGGTGCGCCGAGTCAGCAGGATGTGCGTGAGCGAATTGCGGCAAGTATTTACCAGCAGGCGCAAGCCTCGTTAACGGCGGGTGCAAAAGACGACGCCATCACCCAATTGCTGCGCATTACCGAAGTCACACCGGATACTGACGTGGCCATCAAAGCCCGTTACGACGCGGGTACTTATTTGATTGAGCAAGAACGCTGGGTGGATGCCGAGCGCGTATTGTTGTCTTTCCGCCAGCAATATCCCAACCATGAATTGGCGGCGAGTTTGCCGGCCAAGCTGGTGGTGGTGTACCAGAATCAGAGCAAATGGCAGCAGGCGGCGGATGAACTACTGGTAATGGAGCGCACCAGTACCGATCCGGATGTGAAACGCCAGTCCCTGATCATGGGCGCCGAGCTGTACGACAAATCCGGCGATCGCAATCGTGCTATCGAACAGTACACCCGCTACGCCAATAACTACCCGCGCCCACTGGCAGAGAATCTGGAAGCACAACATCGCCTGACCGAGCTGTATGCCGATACCGGCGATGGCACGCGCCGCCAATTCTGGTTGCAGAAGATCATCGATACCAACGCCGCTGCCGGCGATGCCCGCACGGATCGTTCAATCTACCTGGCGGCGTCCGCCGAAACCGAACTGGCGCAACCCGCCTATGATGATTTTGTGCGCATCCCACTTAATTTGCCGCTCAAGGCCAGTCTGCAACGCAAGCGTGCGGCGCTGGATAAGGCGCTCAAAGGCCAGGAGCGGATACTGCAATACGGCGTAGCCGAATTTACCACTCAGGCCAGTTTCCGTATCGGTGAAATTTATGCCCAATTGAGCCGCGACCTGATGGACTCCCAGCGTCCCAATGGCCTGGATGAACTGGAACTGGAGCAATACGAGATCCTGCTGGAAGAGCAGGCGTATCCCTTTGAGGAGAAATCCATCGATATCCACCAGGCCAATGCTCAACGCAGTTGGAAAGGGACGTATGACGCATGGGTAAAGCGCAGCTTTGAGGCGCTCGCCAAATTATTGCCCGGGCGTTACAACAAGCAGGAAACCCGTCTGGAGGTCAGCCATGAGATCCACTAGTGCATGGTTGCTGGCGGTGCTGCTGGTACTGACAGCCTGTTCGTCCGGCCCGAAAAAAGCCGATGTACCCGATGCTGAACAGGTTGCGGCAGACACAACGGGTCAGCCACAATCGCCCCTCTTGCCGCCGGGGCCGCCCACGCCCAACCCGTATCTGGCGACCAAACCCTCGATCAATCGCCAGGCGCAACAGTTGTTCAGCGACGCCACCGCCGCTATGGCAAAAAAGCAGTGGCCCCAGGCGGAAAATCTGCTGACCCGCATGACGACGCAATATCCCAACCTGTCCGGCGCCCATCTCAATCTGGGTCTGGTATATCAGGCCAAAGGTGAACTGGACAAAGCCGAACAGGCATTCAATCAGGCTATCGCGACCAACGCCAACAACCTGGATGCCTACAACCAGCTCGCTATCCTCAAGCGCGAATCCGGCGACTTTTCGGCAGCCGAAGAACAGTACAAAAAAGCGCTGACTATTTGGCCGTTTCACCCGGCCAGCCATCGCAACCTGGGCATTCTCTACGACCTGTACATGGGTAAAAGCGAGCAGGCACTGCAACACTACCAGGCTTACCAGCAATTGCTGCCGGAGCCGGACAAGCTGGTTAATGGCTGGATTGTCGATCTGGAGCGCCGGTTAGGCGCAAGCGGAGACTAGGTCATGAAACATTATTGGTTAAAGCAGGGGTTAACGATGGCGGTGTTGCTGGGAGTGAATCTTCCGGCCATGGCCCAGGAAGCAGACATCGCGCCCGCTGCTGCACCGGAGGCTTCATCCGAGCCCGCACGTCCGCGCCCGACCGGCGAAGCCACGATCAATCTGCAAACCACGGTCACCGGTAATCAGGAACAACCACGGGTGTTGTACATCCTGCCCTGGCAATCACCGGAGGCTACCGATATCGAATTTGAAACCCTGAGCAGTCAGTATGACGAGGTTTTTGGCCACCTGGAGCGCGAAGAGCTGCGCCGCAGTCTGGAGGCTGAAGCGGCACTCAACAAAGCAAAGCCGTGATGCTCATGCGTTACATCAAATTTTGAAAAATACGCCGTGAAAACCGCTAGAGACTAGCTAAGCTAATAGAACGCTTTTTCATTACATCACCTACATCCATAAGTCAGTTGAAGGACAGTGCTTTTATGAACACATTAATTCGTTTCTTCCAGGAAGGCGGTACTTTTATGTACCCCATCGCCGTCGTACTGGTAGTTGGTCTGGCTATCGCCATCGAGCGCTGGTTGTTCCTGAGCGTGGCCAAGCGGTCCAATCGCCAGGCCTTTGACCGCATCCTGCCCTTGCTGCAAAAACGCGATTATCAAGGGGTCATGAATACCGGTAAATCCACCAATGCGCCCATAGCGCGCATTGTTTGTGCCGGTGTGGCGCGCATGGCGCAATCGCCTCGCCGTGACGACATTGAACTGGCCATGGAAGAGGGAGTGATGGAAGCCATGCCGCGTCTTGAACGTCGTACACCCTATCTGGCGACCCTCGCCAATATCGCCACGTTGCTGGGACTGTTGGGTACCATCATCGGCTTGATCGCCGCCTTCGGTGCGGTAGCCAATGCCGACCCGGCCGAGAAAGCTGCGCTGCTGTCTTCCAGTATTGCAGTGGCGATGAACACCACGGCCTTCGGTCTGATCGCTGCTATTCCGTTATTGCTGATCCACTCCATGTTGCAAACCAAAACCACCGAGATCATCGACAGCCTGGAGATGGCCGGGGTCAAGTGCCTCAACATCATCTCCCACGTGCAGGAGATGCCCCAGAGAAACCGCGCGCAGGATTCAGCGGCGCCGAGCCGAGCCTAAACCCCGGCAAGGCCACAACCTTTTTCCGGAAGGGCGGCCTTTCACTCATCTGATGGTTACAGGTAGCACTGGTTATGCGCATTAAAAGGCGACACAAACACGGGGAAGCCGATCTCGACGTCACCTCCTTTATGAATCTGATGATCATATTGGTGCCGGTGTTGTTGATCAGCATGGTGCTCGCGCGGACCACGGTACTGGATTTGAAACTGCCTGACATGGCGGATCCCAGTACCCCGCAAGAGGAAGAACCTCCGCAACAACTGGAACTGGTGATTCGCAAGGATTACCTCGATGTGAATTACCCGGCCGGTATTCGTCTGAAGCGCGTCGAGAAGACACCCGAGGGCGAGTACGATTACAAGCTATTATCCACCATCCTCCAGGAAGTAAAGCGCAGCCTGGAAGAAAAAGGTATCGAGAAAAAAGACATCTTCATCCTCTCGGAAAAAGACACGTCCTACCAGACGGTAGTGACAACGATGGATACTGTGCGCTCCTTCAAGGCGGTGGTCGCGGCCTCGGTGGTTAACGCGGAATTGTTTCCGGAAATTTCATTGGGTGATGCACCGGAAGGTGAGTCCACCACCGCAGTACAGGGGGCACAGCCATGAAGCAATCGCTGCGCGCCAAACGTATGGCCAAACACCATCGCCGTATGAACCAGGCACCCAAGCTGAACCTGGTGTCGTTGATGGATATCTTCACCATCCTGGTGTTCTTCCTGTTGGTGAACTCTTCGGATGTAGAAGTCTTGCAGACCGACAAGAGCATCAAGCTGCCGGCGTCGGTCTCCGACATAGTCCCGGAAAATAATCTGGTGGTGATGGTCAGTGCAGAAGACATTGTCGTCGCTGGTCAGCGTATCGGCAGTGTGGCCTCGGTATTGGCCAGCACGGACGATAAATACGCACCGCTGGAGACAGAATTAAAGTATCAGGCATCCAAAGCCCGCCCATTGACGGAGGAAGAAAAACTTACCGGTCGGCCGGTCACGATCATGGGAGATCAGACCATTCCCTATGAATTGCTGAAAAAAATCATGACCACCTGCGCGGCGGCTGATTACCGGGATATTTCCCTCGCCGTGTCGCAGACGGTAGTTTCTGATGATGCGCAGGGGGCGGAGGGCTGATGACATTTTATCTTTCCCCCAATACCCTGCTGCCCTGGAGTTCGTCGGCTGAGGACGACGAGCGCTTTAAGCGTATCCTCAAAATTGCATTGATTGCGTTGGTGGTGCTGAGTATTCCGATCACGCTTATTGATGTACCGGAACAAACTCGTGAAGAAAAGGCCAAGCTTCCGCCGCAACTGGCGCGGGTGATCCTGGAGAAACAGGAATTGCCACCGCCCAAACCGGTGGAGCCACCCAAGGTCGAAGAGAAAAAACCTGAAGAGCCCAAACCGGAAGAACCGAAACCTGAGCCGGAGAAAAAACCGGAACCGGTAAAAGAAAAGCCGCCGGAAAAACCCAACGTCGCCAAGGCGCGCGAAAAAGCGGCGGCCAGTGGTTTGTTGCAATTCAAGGACGACCTGATGGAGATGCGCGAGTCGCTCGATGTGTCTGCTATCGACAGCGCCAATGTTGCACGTGGTGAAGCAACCGCAGCCACTGTGGATCGTTCCATGGTGACCAGCGGCGTGACGACCGCCAGTGGCGGTATCAACACAGCCGCCCTGAGCCGCGATACCGGCGGTGTGGCGCTGTCCGGTCGTGAAACTACGAAAGTGGAAAGTGATCTGGCTAAATCCACCGGTACAACGGCAGCAGATAGCGGCGGTCAGGCGCAAGAAAGTGCGGCGCGCAGCGAAGAAGAAATCCGTAAGGTCATGGAGCAGCACAAGGGTGCGATCTTCTCGATCTACAACCGCGCGTTACGTCAGAATCCGGCATTGCAGGGCAAGGTGGTGGTGAAGATTATCATCGAGTCATCGGGCAAGATTTCCGATGCGAGTATTGTGTCCAGCGAATTGCAAGATCCGGAACTGGAGGCAAAGCTTTTACAGCGTATTCGCCTGATCAGTTTCCCGGCCTCCAATGTTGCGCGAACGACCTTGAACTATTCGTTTGATTTCTTACCGCAGTAAATTCTCTGTAATAAAAAACCCGGCAATTGCCGGGTTTTTTATTTGCTTATCACTCACATCAATCGCGGGTTTCGTTCACCGTTATACGGGTTGAAACTGCACCTACAACGCGACGGTTTTGCTCGCGACCTTCGACGGTGTTGTTGTCGGCAACCGGACGTTCTTCACCAAAACCCACGGCTGTTACACGATCCGCCTCAATGTTCATGCGTTGGATCAAGACATCGCGAACGGAGTTGGCGCGACGTTGTGACAGGGTTTTGTTGTAGGCATCAGAACCGCTGCTGTCGGTGTGACCTTCAACGGTGACTTCGGTATTTTCATACTGGTTCATGAAAGTAGCGAGGTCGCGGATATCAGACATGTACTCTTCTTTCACCACGGCGCTGTTGGTATCGAATTTCACCGCAAGGTTGATCGATACGGTTTCGGTCAACTTCAACACACAGCCTTCGCTGTCCACTTTGTATTGACGCGCCGTGCCGGGGCATTTGTCTTTGGAATCCAGTACGCCGTCGCCATCGCTGTCCGCTTCTTCGATCACTGTGGGTGCTGCAACAGGTTCCGGTGCCGGTGTTGCACGGCGGGGCTCGCCTGCACCAAACAGGAAGCTGATACCGGTGCTGAATACGACATCGGTGTATTCCTCATCAAGGCTGTTAAACAAACGCACGTCGGTGCGCCATTCCCAGTTGCGCGCGAAACGATTCTTCAAACCGAGGCCGGCGTTGAGCAGGGTTTCATGGCTGGGGTCGCCGCCTTCCGGGCTCAGGCGTTGAT
Organism: uncultured Cellvibrio sp.; assembly: GCA_946886255.1. The sequence goes on from CAMPIG010000060.1 coordinate 9,383, forward strand.
CGCCTGCACCGAATGCCGCGTAGGGACGCCAGTTTTGATCGTCACCAAAGTGATAGAGTGCATCGAGGCGGTATTGGGTGCCGCGCACGTCAACGCCGGTCACTTGCGCATCTGCATCATATTCATTGGCAACAACTTCCAATGTCCAGCGGTCACTAATGGGTAAACCCAGGCCGAGGTGGTAGTTGTTGGTATCATCAAGGTCGTTACCGAACAGGATGCGGCCAATGCCGAGATTGATTTCCGCGCTGTGATCTTGTGCGCTGACACCAGTGCTGGCAGCGGCAATCAATGCAGATAACGTCAGGATTTTTGCCGATGGATTTGCCATTAGTAACTCCTTAGCAATAGCAGGTGAATTTTAACAATGAAATTTGGGGGTTAGTTCGATGCAGGTTAAGTGTGTAAATGTGCGGACCATTAAGACATTTTGATAAAACAACGTCTGTTTGTGCTCACACATAAACCCACGCAACCAATGCAGCTGTTGAGAGATGTTTTTGGATCTTCGAACGACGACGATGCGACGTCCTTGTCGCCTTCACTTAATCCTGTAATGGAAATTAACGTGTTTCAGTGGTGGTAATTTTGGTTGCAACCGCGCCGACGACGCGACGATTCTGTTCACGGCCCGCCACAGATTCATTGTCCGCAATCGGGCGCTCTTCACCATAACCAACCGCCGTTACGCGATCTGCTTCAATACCCGTGCGTTGCACTAACACATCCCGCACGGCGTCAGCACGGCGTTGCGATAAGGTCTTGTTGTAAGCATCGGAGCCGCTACTGTCGGTATGACCTTCAACGGTGACGACGGTATTGGCGTATTGGTTCATGAACGTGGCCAGGTTGTTGATATCGGCCATGTATTCTTCTTTGACGACTGCGCTGTTGGTATCAAATTTCACCGCCAGGTTGACCGACACAGTTTCCGTTAGCTTCATCGGGCAACCATCGGCATCAACTTTATATTGCCGAGCGGTGCCGGGGCATTTGTCCTGTGAATCCAGTACGCCATCCCCGTCGCTGTCAGCTTCTTGCGTGGTAGCGACCACGGGTGGAGGTGTTGGAGCTTTTTTAACGGGCTTGGCGCCAAACAGGTAACTGATGCCGAGATTCAATGCCACATCGGTATATTCTTCATCAAGGCTGTTAAAGGCACGCACGTCGGTACGGAATTCCCAGTTATTGCCCAGGCGACGTTTGGCGCCGGCACCCAGATTAAGCAGGGTATCCCGCACACCTTCGGCACCGTCTGCTTCGCGTTCCTGGTCACCCACACCGAAGGCCAGGTAAGGCCGCCATGCATTGACCGTGTCCAGGTGGTACAGCAGATCCAGACGATATTGGCGGCCATCAATTTCAATCGCACCGGTTTCAGTATCGGTGCTGTAGCCGCTGGCGATGGCATCAAGGGTCCAGCGCTCATCGAGCACGTAGCCCAGACCGAGGTTCACATGATTAGCATTTTCGAGCGGCTCTTCAAAGAAGGTGCGACCGGCGCCGAGATGCAGTTCGAGCTTGTGATCCTGGGCATGAGCGGTGAAGGGGAGGGCAGCAGCTGCAATAAGGGCAGACAGCAGAAGTTGTTTGTTCGCCATTTCGTTCTCCTTTGAAAATAGCTGGGTCATTAACGCGCGATTGACCGGAAAATTGTGCACCGGCTGTCTGCAAATATGTGCAAAAAGCGTTGAGCGTATAGGTCATCACGCACAACCAACGCATAAATTGATATCCCTGTCATTGTTGTATTGAATTGCGCGCACGATAACAAATTAGTTCAGACGTTGGAATAACAAATCCCACACGCCGTGACCTAAACGTTCACCACGTTTTTCAAATTTTGTGATCGGACGATAAACCGGTCGTGGGGAGTAGTCACTGGCTTCAGACAGATTGCCGAATCCCTCCGCCTGGCTCATGACCTCTAACATATGTTCGGCATAATTCTGCCAATCCGTTGCGAGGTGAAATACACCCCCGAGTTTCAATTTTTGTCGGATTTTTTGCACAAAAGCCGGCTGCACAATGCGCCGCTTATGGTGCTTTTTTTTGTGCCAGGGATCGGGAAAGTAAAGCTGTAGACGGTCGAGGCTGGCATCGGGAATACAATCTTCGAGGACATCCATCGCATCTGCCATAAATACCCGCAAGTTGCGTAAGCCTTCCTTGCCGGCCTGATTAATCAATCGACCCACACCGGGAGGATGTACTTCGATACCAATGAAATTTTTGTCCGGCTCGTTGCGCGCCATCTCCAGTAGAGAATCGCCCATGCCAAACCCGATCTCCAGAACAGTCGGCACTTCGCGTTGAAAAGTATCTGCAAGGTTTAGTGGGCCATCATGCAAACTCAAACCATAGTCGGGCCACCATTGATCAAAGGCAGCTTTCTGGCCGAGCGTAATGCGTCCGGCGCGAATAACAAAGCTGCGGATGGATTTGGGTTTGAATTCGGGTTTGATCTCGAAGGTAGGTTGATCGTCGAGCTTGGTATCGATAGGCATGGGAACGTTTTTCAGGGAAAAGGAAAGAAAATCGGTTTATCAGAATTTTAGCTTCATAGCGGCTATCAGTAATGACAGCCAGCCCAATAAAAAGCATACACCGCCCAAGGGAGTAATCGGGCCAAGTAGGCGTGGGCCACCAAGGGCCAGTCCATAGAGACTGCCGCTGAACAACAGGGTGCCGATGATAAACAGAATGCCGCCGGTTTGCAGCCAGATATTATGGCCGACGAATTTCAGAAGAGCTGCGATGCCCAGCAATGCCACTGCGTGATACATCTGGTATTGCACGCCGGTTTGAAAGACAGCGAGCATCTCCGGCGCTAACCGGGCTTTCAAGCCGTGGGCGGCAAAGGCGCCAAGGCCGACGGCGAGGAATCCGCTGAGCGCGGCGCAAAGTAATAGCCATTGTCCCATGGGCGCTTCTCGGTGTGCTTTTGGTTATTGACGGATTGGTGGCACAATAAAAAAGCCGCGCACGGGCGCGGCTTTTGATCATTTATTACATGGGTTGGCTCAGGCTTCCAGCATCATATTCTTAACTTTGTTCATCGCATTTTTTTCCAGCTGACGGATGCGTTCGGCGGATACACCGTATTCAGCGGCCAGATCATGCAAGGTTGCCTTGTCATCATTTAACCAGCGACGTTGCAAAATGGTACGGCTGCGGTCATCCAGTTTTTCCATCGCCAGCTCCAGGCTGTTCACACTGGTTTCTTCCCAGTCGGCTGCTTCCAGTTGCGTGGCCGGATTATAGCGATTGTCTTCCAGGTAATGGGCCGGTGCGACGTAGCTGTCGTCATCGTCGTCATCGCTCGCATCGAAGGCAGCATCGTAAGATGCCAGGCGACCTTCCATCTCGCGCACGTGTTTGATGTCTACGCCCAGATCTTCTGCCACCGCAGCGGCTTCATCATTGCTCAGCCATGCCAGGCGCTTCTTGGCGCCGCGCAGGTTAAAGAACAGTTTACGCTGGGCCTTGGTGGTCGCAATCTTGACGATGCGCCAGTTGCGCAGGATAAATTCGTGGATTTCGGCCTTGATCCAATGCACGGCGAAAGACACCAGACGCACGCCTTTTTCCGGGTTGAAGCGTTTAACCGCTTTCATCAAACCGACGTTACCTTCCTGAACCAGGTCGCCCAAGGGCAAACCATAGCCATTGTAAGAACGGGCAATATGTACCACGAAACGCAAGTGCGCCATGACCAGCTTGCGCGCCGCGTCGAGATTACCGTTGTAATACAAATCTTCCGCCAGTTCCTGTTCCTGCTCCACCGTAAGGATTGGGAAGGCACTGACTCCTTGAACATAGGCATTGAGGTTTGCACCTGGGGCAAGCACGCCAATAGGTTGCAGACTTGTGCTCATGTAAGTTACCTCCAGTAAAAATGTAGGCCGAGTGTAGCACTAGTGAGATTAGAGTGCTATGCGCTAACAAGTTCCATAATGGTCGCGTAAAACCGTTTCAAATCAGTATGTTGGGTGCAGAATTGTATAAATATTGATTCATTTGGCAAGCATTTGATCAATTGCAAATTTCTATGGCTATGGATGGGTCGGTTCAATGAGGCTCAATCTGCGACAGATGTCGCCCTACGGCAATCCAAGCTCCCAATAAGCCGGTAATTCCGGTCAATAGCACTAACTGCAAGCTATGGATAAAGCCTAAGCCTTGCAAGCGAAAGCTACTTTGATATAGATCAGCCAGCTGCGCGACAGGGCCACCCAGCCAACTTAAACCGATACCTAACAAGAGCAAGGCAAGCAACCCACCGCCCAACCCATACCAGAGGCCGGTATAGAGAAACGGGCGGCGTACGTAAGCGTTGGTCCCACCCACCAGTTTAACCACTAGGATTTCGTCGCGGCGATTTTCAATGGCAAGGCGAATGGTATTGCCGATCACCAGGATCACGCCCAGCGCCAACAAACCTGCCAGGGCCATTACCACGTGTTGGGCGACCGCCATGAACTGATGCAGGCGTTTGACCCATTGCATATCAATACGCACGTCTTCTACCAGCGGATCTTTACGCAGTGATTGTTCCAGGGCTTCCAGTCCCGCCGGTGTGCTGCCGGCCAGCCCCGGTTGTACCAGCAGAACACCGGGTAGCGGGTTTTCTTCCAGGCTATCAACTACCTGGCCCAAGCCCGAGGCAACCTTGAATTCTTTCAGCGCTGCAGCGGGAGAAACATAAGTTATCTGGGCAATATCCGGACGATTCACCCAGCGGCGACGCAGGTCTTCAGCCTGATTGTCTGATACTTGTTTATTGAGAAAAACAGAGATTTGGCTGGAATCCTGCCAGCTGTAGCCAATGTTCTCGATGTTAGTCAGCGCAATATAGAGAATCGCCGGTAAGGCCACGGCGATGGCAACCACGAACCAGGTCATAAGGCTTTGCAAGGGCGTGCGCAGCAGGCGTAGCAAGCTGTCGATGGCGGTGGTGCTGTGATGGGCCATCCAGGCGTCAAAGCGATCGCCCACGCGGGATTTGCTTTGTACCGCACCTTGCGGGCGAGCCGGTTGGGGTGGTGTGCGTTCATTGCCAGCAGAGCGATTCGGACGTACAGGTTTCACCAGAGCACTCCATCGTGGGCGACCTGGCCATGGCTTAACCCCAGCACCCGTTTATTCATGCGTTTAAGCAGCTCCAGGTCATGGCTGGCGATCATAATAGTGACGCCAACTTCGTTAAATTGGCGAAATAAATTCATAATCTCCGCCGAAAGTTCGGGGTCAAGATTCCCAGTAGGTTCGTCAGCTAATAGCACGGAGGGTTTGTTAACCACAGCGCGGGCAATACCCACGCGTTGCTGTTCGCCGCCGGATAACACGATGGGATTTTGTTGTTCTTTATCCAGCAAACCTACTTTGTCTAACGCGGCGCGCACCCGTCGGCCAGTCTCCGCAGGCGTATTGCCGGCGATTTGCAGCGGCAGCGCCACATTGTCAAAGACGCTGCGATCAAACAACAATTGGTGATTCTGGAAGACCACGCCGACATTGCGGCGGTAGTAAGGGATTTGCCCGGATGACAAACGGTTGAGGTTGCGGCCGTCAACAAAGACCTGCCCCTGGGTGGGGCGCTCCATCAACATAATGAGCTTCATCAGCGTGCTTTTGCCGGCGCCGGAGTGGCCGGTAAGAAACACCATCTCACCACGCTCGACCTCGAAGTCAACGCGGGTAAGCGCCTCGTGGCCGGACGCATAACGTTTGCTCACCGTGTCAAAACGAATCACAGGCTGTCCTGTTTAGTAAACAATGCCTGGATAAAAGGCTCTGCCGCAAAGGGTTGCAGGTCATCGATACCCTCCCCCACACCGATAAAGCGCACCGGCAGACCGAATTTCTTGCTCAGCGCAAAAATTACCCCGCCCTTAGCGGTACCATCCAATTTGGTCAAGGCGATACCCGTCACGCCGGCAGCATCGATAAATTGTTGTGCCTGATTGACAGCGTTTTGACCGGTCCCGGCATCCAGTACCAGCAGGACTTCATGGGGTGCGCTGACATCCAGCTTGGCCATTACGCGTTTGACCTTGCTCAGCTCATCCATCAGATGATCCTTGTTGTGCAGGCGCCCGGCGGTATCGGCGATGATCACATCTATCTTGCGCGATTGAGCAGCTTGCACGGCATCGAAGATGACCGACGCACTATCTGCACCGGTATGCTGGGCGATAACCGGCACATTGTTGCGCTGCCCCCAGACCTGTAGCTGTTCTACGGCGGCAGCACGGAAGGTATCGCCCGCCGCCAACATGACTTTCTTGCCGTCATTCTGTAGGCGTTTAGCCAGTTTGCCGATGGTGGTGGTCTTGCCCACGCCGTTTACCCCGACGACCAAAATGACGTAAGGCTGTCTGGTTTTATCAATGACCAGCGGCTGTTCCACCGGACGCAGCAATCCAGCGAGCAATTCACGTAACGCGCGAAACAGTGCATCGGC
>CAMPIG010000061.1 GCA_946886255.1 uncultured Cellvibrio sp.
CCGACAATGACAATAATGGGACATACGGACTGCTATGGACTCCACCCGCATCACGATACCCTGGCCCCAGCGCCTGCTTAACCTGCTCGACGGCATTACCCTGTTTATTGGCCGCAGCATCGCCTGGCTCACGGTGATGATGGTGATCGCTACCTGTATTGTGGTGATCTTGCGGCGCGGCTTTGATATAGGTTCCATTGCCCTGCAAGAGTCGGTGGCCTACATGCACGCCGCGGTATTTTTACTTGCTGCGGGCTATACCCTGAAGCGCGGCGGTCATGTGCGAGTGGATATCCTTTACCGTAATTTCTCTGCTCGGCGCAAAGCCTGGGTCGATAGCCTTGGATGTCTCCTGTTTCTATTACCGCTGGCTATCTTCACCGGGCTTATCAGTCTGGAGTTTGTGCTCAGTTCCTGGGCCATCCGGGAAAGCTCCACGGATTCCGGCGGCGTGGGTGCCGTATACCTGTTGAAGTCGCTAATTCCGTTGATGGCCATCACCCTCGGGCTCCAAGCCATCGCCGAATTGCTGCGCAACCTCTTGTTGCTGATGGGCGTTGCTTTTCCCACCAGTGAACCCACAAATGAGCCAGCAAGCGGGCCGGCAAATACGGAGGAGTCAGACCAATGATGTTGGTGGAATTTATCCCGCTGTTGATGTTTGCGGTGGTTTGTATTGCCTTGATACTGGGTTATCCCGTGGCCTTTACTCTGGCCGGCGTTGCCTTGCTCTTTGCTGGCGTCGGCATTGCGACCGGCTATTTTGACCCTAATTGGTTGCGCACCTTTCCCGCCCGCCTGTTCGGCATCATGACCAATTACACCCTGATTGCCGTGCCCTTGTTTGTGTTTATGGGGGTGATGCTGGAGAAGTCCCGGCTTGCCGAAGCGCTGCTGGAAAATATGACCAAAGCCTGTGGCCGCCTGCCGGGCGGCCTGGGGATTTCCGTGGTCGTCGTGGGCGCTTTGCTCGCCGCCAGTACCGGTATCGTGGGCGCTACGGTGGTAACCATGGGCCTGCTATCCCTGCCCACCATGCTCAAGCGCGGCTACGCCCCTGGGTTTGCGGCAGGTACCATCTGCGCCACCGGCACCCTGGGCCAGATCATCCCGCCGTCTATCGCGTTAGTGCTGCTGGGGGATGTATTGTCCAGTGCTTACCAACAGGCCCAATTGAACCAGGGTATCTTCAACCCGCGCACCATCTCTGTGGGCGATCTGTTTGTGGCGGCGATTGTGCCCGGCCTGTTGTTGGTACTCTTCTACATCGTTTATGTGCTGTTGATGGCCCGTTTCAGACCGCAGCAGGTGCCCACCGTTGAGCAAGGAGAACCGGTCCCGCTCTGGCGAATCATTCCCAGCCTGTTGCCGGTACTGCTGCTGATTGCACTGGTACTCGGCTCCATCCTGTTCGGCGTCGCTACACCCACAGAGGCCGCCGGGGTCGGTGCCTTTGGGGCCAGCCTGTTGGCCTTATGGAAGCGCCAGTTGAACTGGCAACGGCTCACCGAAGTTGCGCGTTCCACGACCGAAGTCAGCGCCATGATCTTCGCGATCCTGGTTGGGGCCTCTTTGTTCTCGCTTGTGTTTCGCGGTTTCGGGGGCGAAGAGTTGGTCCATCAACTTTTCAACCAGTTGCCCGGCGGCACCTTTACCGCCTTGTTGATTGTGATGGCAGTGATCTTCGTGCTCGGCTTTATCCTCGACTTTATTGAAATCACCTTTGTGGTGGTACCGATTGTCGGCCCGGTCCTGCTGGCTATGGGTGTTGACCCTATTTGGCTTGGCATCATGATTGCGGTAAATTTGCAGACGTCTTTTTTAACACCACCCTTCGGTTTTGCCCTGTTTTATTTACGCGGGGTTGCGCCCGCCAGCGTGCGCACGCTGGATATTTATCGCGGTGTGGTGCCTTTTATCCTGTTGCAGGTGTTATTGTTGTGCGCGCTCGCGCTCTGGCCGGCATTGATCACCTGGTTACCTGATTATCTGTCTGCGTTTTGATTCACTATCAACCACCGGATGGATCAAGCTTCACGAGCGCTGCCTTTACTGAATGATTTTTTGACGGAAGATTTTTATGACCCTGCATCATCTTGATGAAGACCCCACACCGATCGGCACCCTGACGCTGCAAACGCTGTCCATGCCCGCCGATACCAATCCCTATGGCGACATCTTCGGCGGTTGGTTGATGTCGCAGATGGATCTGGCCGGTGCCATCCTGGCGCAGGAAGTTGCCAAGGGTCGCGTGACCACCGTCGCCGTCGGTAGTATGGTTTTTTTGCGGCCAGTCCCTGTGGGTGCAACCGTCAGCTGTTATGCCTCCGCCCAGGAAATTGGACGCACCTCGATCCGCACCATGATTGAAGTCTGGATAAAAGTGTGCAGAACCGGTGAAGTGGCCAAGGTGACGGAAGGTGAATTTGTTTACGTCGCGATAGATGATAACGGTCGCACCCGGCCCGTACCGCGCGACTGATAGGTCTAAATTGCGCAGACGCTCACAGATCCGTCCGCCGCCTTTTCATTTCTTTAATCGCAGCCAGCGCGGCAACTGCTAGACTTGGCTTTACATTTTTCCGTCACCTTACGCTGCCATACTACGGTCGCGCATGAAGGTTATGAACGAAGGTTGCGAACAGGCGTTCACCTTCACGCGCTCACATCTGTCGAGTAACAACTGATGCTAAAAGACGCTGCCGCCGGATACGGATTACTCACCATCATCTTGCATTGGGTTAGCGCCCTGCTGATTTTTTTCCTGTTTGGCCTCGGCATTTACATGACCGGCCTGGATTATTATTCGGAGTGGTATCACAAGGGGCCGGCACTGCATGTCAGCCTCGGTTTAATCCTTTTGCTACTGATGATCGTGCGCATAATCTGGCGCATGGTGAATAAAAATCCCACGGCGTTACCGAATCATTCCCGCACCACATTATTGCTCGCCAAGCTGGTGAAATACCTGCTGTATGGATTGGTTTTTATTGTCATCGCCAGCGGTTACCTGATCACCACTGCGGAAGGAAAACCAGCCAGCCTGTTTGATGTTATTCACTTTCCCGTGATCACCCAATTGGATGCCGACAACGTTGATCGTGCCGGCCTGATTCATGAACTCCTCGCATGGGCTATTGTCATAGTCGCTGCGTTACACGCCCTTGCCGCGCTGGTACACCATTTTGTGATCCGCGACCGAACACTGGTGCGTATGTTAAAACCAATTAAAAAATTGCCTGTTGCCAATGAACAGGCATCGTCTGGCAATCCTTAGTACGGCTTCAATTTCCCTTCACATGTTGTTTGGTTCAATCTGGTCCATTTAGGAGAATTAGGATGAAAAAATCACTCGCTGTTTTAGCTTTTGCCGCTGCCGGCCTTGCCAGTTTACCGGCATTGGCAGACAAGTATATTATCGACACCAAAGGCGCCCACGCCTCCATCAATTTCAGTATTCAACACCTGGGTTACAGTTATCTCACCGGCCGCTTCAATAATTTCAGCGGCGATTTCACCTACGACCCGAAAGATGTTGCTGCCAGCACCATCAATGTCACCATCGACACCACCAGCGTTGATAGCAACCATGCCGAGCGCGACAAGCACTTGCGCAGCGGTGATTTCCTCAACGTTGAAAAATTTCCCAAGGCTACTTTTGTCAGCAAGAAGATCGTGCCTGATGATGGTGACGAATTTGATGTTGTCGGCGACCTGACCCTGAATGGTGTGACCAAAAGCATCACCATTGAAGTGGATAAAGTGGGCGAGGGTAAAGATCCCTGGGGTGGTTATCGCGTTGGCTTTGAAGGTGAAACCGAAATTGCTCTGAAAGATTTCAATATCACCAAAGATCTCGGCCCGGCTTCGCAAACCGTTAAGCTGGAATTGCATGTAGAAGGCGTCAAGCAGTAAGTTGTCAGGCAAGTATTGAAAAACGGGAGGCAGTGCCTCCCGTTTTTTTTGCGTTGCCCGTTTGCGCGACAGATCACACGCCAGTCAATGCTCGGGCAGCTTCATTGAAATAATCACCAATCAGCTTGTCTATAGGCGTTACAAGACAATATTGCGGAGGGATTGTGAGTAAATTTTCAATGATGGCCGGTGCCTTGGCAGCCTGTGTTTCACTACAGGCTCACGCATTGTCATTCAGCCTCAAGACCGTTCCCTTGTCACACCCGGCCAATGGCGACTTGATATCGCTATCCACCGATCATGTAGCGGTGTCCGGCCATGCCGCCGAGGGACGCTGGTTATCAATTATTGATCTTGAAAATTTCAGCGCGCACACCGTTGCCATTCCCGAAAAAGCACAATTTTTCAGTGCAATGAAACTCGCCGATTACAATGAAGCACAATTGGTATTTCACACCACTGAAGGTGTAAGTCGCTATGCCATGGAAAAAAATACGCTTTCGCCCCTGGTAAAAACCGCTTCCATTTATGCGCTAGCCGACAGCAAACGTCTGCGTCACAGCGATATGGTGGTGGACGTGGACAACAATGGCTTAAGTGATCTCCTTATTGCCGACTTCACAACCTATCATTTGTGGCTGCAACGCGAAGACGGCAGCTTCACGCATTTCCCGCTGACCATCGATGTTGTGGCAGAAACCTATGAAGAGGTCCCGCGTTATACACCGCGCAAACCTTATCTCGTCGATACCAACCTGGACGGCAAAATCGATATCGTCTTCACGCGCGACACCCAGCTGCTGGCGTTTGAACAAAACAGCGCTGGCGGTTTTCCAGAGCAAGCCAAAATTTATCAACTGAACATGACGATATCTTCTGACAGTGAAGCCAGCCTGCGCCCCGGTGATGGGCGCAACTATGACGGGCTGCTTATCAACCGTTTGTTTGATGTGACAGACCTGGATGGCGACGGTGTGGCAGACATCATTATCCGCCGCGAAAGGTTTGCCGATGCTTTGGAACAAAATTACGACTATCTGATTCATTACGGTCGCGCTGGTGAAGACGACCTTTATTTTGAGAAAAAGCCCGACACCCGCATCAACACACACGGTATTCAGTTTGAATCTGTGTTTGCCGATATTGATGGCGATGGCCGCAAGGATTTTTATACGCCCAATGTCCATTTTGGTTTGGGCTTGATGGTGCGCGCGCTGATCAGCGGCAACGCCGGTATGGAAGTGCAGTTTTATCGCATGAAACAAGATCGGAGCTTTAACGAAAAGCCTGACCACATCCACAAGACGACCGCCAGTATCAGCATCAGCGGCGGCCGCGTTGACCTGCCGCTTTTTCAGCTGGCCGGACACGTAGATAACACGTACAAAGATTTATGGGTGGGTGAAAAGCAACAGCGTTTGATTGTTAATCGCAGCGATGAAAATCATTTGTTCGATCATGAGCGTTTGCAGTTTAATGTCACGCTCCCGCGCGATGGTTCCAAAGTGCAGGTAATGGATGTAAACAATGATGGGCAGGATGATCTGGTGTTGCCTTTTGATGCTCAGGAGAAAAAAGAACTGCGTAATCAGGTGCATTTTTTGATAGCGAAGTGATTGAGTGATTTTACAAGCAGTGTCGGATACGCCGCGTTTTGCGGCTAATCCGACCTACAGTTCCGTTATTGTTTGGTGTGACTTTCTTGTGTCTGTTCACGTATATCGTAATAGGTGTGTTCCGAGATTTTGTGATACTCGCTCGCCATTTGCAGGAACGCCTGATAGGAGTCGTAGACCTTTTTAAACATGGGATCTTGCGCTGATTGTTCGGTGTAAAGCTGCATACTGATATCGCGTAAATGTTGCAACACTTCATCAGGTAAGCGTCGCACTTCCACCCCTTTTTCAACCAGCTCTTTTAACGCCGCGTTGTTGCGCGCTGTGTAACGGTCCAGCATATCCTGATTAGCCGCTCGTGCCGCCACCGTGACAATCGCCTGCAAATCTTTCGGTAAAGATTCAAATGCCTGCTTGTTAACAATCAATTCCAATGTCGAACCCGGCTCCTGCCAGCCCGGATAATAATAATATTTGGCCACCTGATGAAAACCCACCGCCAGATCATTCTCCGGCCCAACCCATTCGGCCGCATCAATCACACCGGTTTGCAACGCCGTATACAATTCGCCGCCAGGAATATTGACCGATGTTCCACCCGCGCGATTGAACACATCGCCAGCCATACCGGGAATGCGCATCTTCAACCCGCGCAAATCTTCAATACTGTTAATCTCACGATTAAACCAGCCAGCCATTTGAATACCGGTGTTACCGCCAGCAAAAGGAATCAAATTAAACGGCGCGTAGATTTCACGCCACAACTCCAAACCACCGCCATGATGCAACCAGCCATTCATCTCCTGCGCATTCATCCCAAACGGAATCGTGGTAAAAAATTGCGCCGCCGGCGCCTTGCCCCGCCAGTAATAAGCCCCACCGTGACCCATCTCCACGCTACCGCTCGACACCGCATCAAACACCCCCATCGCGGGGACAATCTCGTTAAAACCATAGACATGAATTTGCAGGCGCCCATCGCTCATATCTTTCACATACTCTGCAAAAGTTTCTGCGGTCGTACCCAAACCCGGAAAATTTTTCGGCCAGGTCGTCACCATACGCCAGCGATAACTCGGCTGAACCGCCTTTTCGAACGCCTCCGCACCCGTGGATTTAACACGGGTTTTCTCCAGGACCAGCAGCGAAAACATTAACACCAATGCTGCCACCAGCGTCAGGATCACCAAAGGATACCAATTAACTTTTTGTGGAGATGTTTCAGTCATGATTGTTATTTCGTTATTTTAATTGATGGAATTTTTCAGACTCTAATTACACTCGGACGATGCAAGTTTGTCATGGAGAGAGTAGTTTCGAAACCCTCAATTCAGGGATGAATTGAGGGAGCTACAGGGATGTATTCATGCGTTTTCGAAACTACTCTCTCCATGACAAACGGGTTACAAAGTGTCGCTCTCAATAATTTAAAGCGTCTTAAATAGCCGCCAAATTAGCATACTGCATCATCAACCACTTACTCCCTTCACTATCAAAATTCACCTGCACCCGCGCGCCCGCACCCTGACCCTCAAAATGCAAAATCACACCCTCACCAAAGATAGCATGCTGCACCCGCTGGCCCAGATGAAAACCCGTACCCTCACCACTATCACTCAAACGCGCCGCATTGGTATTACGCTGATAACTCACCGGTCGCGTCACCGCTGTCTTCAAACGCACTTCCTGAATACACTTACTCGGAATTTCCTTCACAAACCGCGACACCGCATTAAATGTTTCATTGCTATACAAACGCCGGGTTTCCGCATAACTGATATAAAGCTTCTCCATCGCCCGCGTAATACCCACGTAACACAAACGGCGCTCTTCCTCCAAACGATCAGGATCATCCGCCGACATCTTGTGCGGAAATAAACCTTCCTCAACACCGGCCAAAAATACCAGCGGAAATTCCAGCCCTTTGGCCGAGTGCAGCGTCATCATCTGCACTGCATCTTCAAATTCGTCAGCCTGGGTTTCACCGGCGTCCAACGCCGCTGTATCGAGAAATTGTTGCAAGGCCGACATTTCATCTTCCTGATCCACATCGAACACGCGGCAAGCGTTGACCAGTTCCTGCAAGTTTTCGCCGCGCGCCTGGCCTTTCTCACCTTTCTCGCTCTGGTGAAAATCCAGCAGGCCTGTGTCTTCAATCACCTGCCGCGCGATCTGATCCAAAGCCGGTACATCACCGTGCAGGTCAATGTCGTTGGCGTCGTGAGCAAGTTTACTGACCAGGGTAATAAACGTTTGCACGGCATTACCAGCGCGCGCCGTCAGTACACGATTGGCGATCATCATCTCTGACGCGCGCCAGAGTGAGCAGCCATTTTCACGCGCGAATTGACGAATATCATCCACCGTTTTACCGCCGATACCGCGCGTCGGGGTATTGATGACGCGCTCGAAGGCAGCATCATCGTGGGGATTGTTGATCAAGCGCATGTAAGCTACAGCGTTTTTAATTTCCAGCCGATCATAGAATCGTTGGCCGCCGTAGATGCGATAGGCAATGGCTTCGCGTAGCAAGGCTTCTTCCAGTACGCGCGACTGGGCGTTGGAACGATACAAAATGGCACAGGCATTTTTGTTATTGCCCTGGCGAATCCATTCCTGAATACGCTCCACAATAAAACGCGCTTCATCCTGTTCGTTGTACGCCGCGTAGAGTGAAATGGGTTCGCCTTCCGCACCCTCGGTCCATAACTCTTTGCCGAGACGGCCAAAGTTATGCGCAATCACCGCATTGGCGGCGTTGAGAATCGTAGACGTGGAGCGATAATTTTGTTCGAGGCGAATGGTTTCCGCATTGCCGAAGTCTTCAGCAAAACTCTGGATATTTTCAATCTTGGCACCGCGCCAACCATAGATGGACTGGTCGTCATCACCCACCGCCGTCACAAAACATTGTTTGCCTGCGAGCACCCGCAACCAAGCGTATTGCACGCTGTTGGTATCCTGAAATTCGTCCACGAGGATAAACGGAAAACGGTTGCGGTAATGTTCAAGAATGTGCGGTTTATTCAACCAGAGTTCGTGGGCACGCAATAACAACTCAGCGAAATCCACCATACCGCCGCGTTGACAATCTTCTTCGTAGGCGCGATAAATTTGCAGCATGGTGCGCACAAAAGGATCGCCGGTTTCCTGAATATGTTGCGGGCGCAAACCTTCATCTTTCTGGCCGTTGATGTACCACTGGGCCTGGCGGTGGGGCCATTTATTCTCATCGAGGTTCAGCGTTTGATAGACGCGCTTGATCAGGCGCAGCTGATCATCGCTGTCGAGGATCTGGAAATTCTGCGGCAAGTTCGCGTCTTGCCAGTGCGCTTTCAATAAACGGTGGGCCAACCCGTGAAACGTCCCCACCCACATATTGCGTGTATTGATGTTCTGGTGGGTTTCGCTGAAAAGTTCTTCCAGGCGACCGCGCATTTCCCGCGCCGCCTTATTGGTAAAGGTCACCGCCATAATGGAGTAGGGCGATACCCGTTCCACCTGAATCAACCAGGCGATCCGGTGCACTAACACACGCGTCTTGCCGCTACCCGCTCCAGCCAGAATCAGTTGATTGCCAGCCGACGCCGACACAGCGGCACGTTGAGCATCGTTGAGGTGATTGAGCAGGGGCGAAACATCCATAAGCAAGTCTATGTCGGTAAGGCGGTGAAAAGGGGCAGTAGTCTACCGCTTTTCCAGCGCTGGTTCAGAGTTTCGTCCGATTTTACTGGCTGTATGTACAGTTGACTACCCTAATGGGAGGCGACACGGAAATATGCTTAATCAGAATCTATCGTCGCCGCTCCGCCTGATGTGAGCTATCCCTAATCAAACCAGGCGCGCACTGCGTCCGGGAGAGACATCGACTTACCCGTCTTGCCATCCACCCAGACAACCTTGGAGAAGCTATCAGCCGCCGGATTATCCGGGTCCGCCGAGGTATAAATCTTGTAATCCACCATAAAGCTGGAGCGGCCTGGATCGGAGATGTAGCAATCGATGCGCAAGGTTTCCGGGTGAAAAACCGGCCGATAAAACGTGCAGCCGATCTTCACCACCACGGGGTAGGAGTCGCCACCGATGGGGATGCCCTTGCTCATCATCCATTGGAAGCGCGCTTCCTCAATGTAGCGCAGGTACAAGGTATTGTTGACGTGCCCGAAGGCATCCATATCGCCCCAGCGTACGGGAATCTGGCAGGAAAAAAAGGGCTTATCGGCGTTTGACTCTGACATAGGCACTGCTCCTGAGTTTGTCATGACCGGCGGGTGATATGCGCCATCACCTCGCCGTGAAGCTGACTTCCAACATCCCGAGGTCGGTGTAATACACCTTGATGTTGGTGTTCAATGGCACATCTATAACGCCGGCGTAAGAACCGGTGATGACCGCTTGTCCCGCCACAATACCCTGACCCCGGCTGCGCAGGAATTCCGCTAGCCAGTAAAGTGGCGCACGCGGATGGGTGTTGGGGTGGCGACCGGCGTGTTCGCTGGTCTCGCCGTTGGCATATTCGATATGAATTTGAATCTCGCTGGCCTGCTTCGATTTCTCGGCACTGACTTCCGGGCCGATAAATAAACCCTGATTGACCAGGCCGTCCGCCAGCATCTCCGGAAACTCGGCGCTGGCCGGGTCTTCGTAGCGGCTATTGATCAACTCCAATGCCAGATGGGTGCGCGCGATGGCGGCATCCACATCGGCGGGCGTATAAGGTTCATCGCGCGGCGGCAGATCTTTACCGAAAAAGAAAGCCAGTTCCGGCTCGATACGCGCCCGATCGCCCTTGGGCCAGATCGCGACCGGCGGAATGCTGTTGATGGTTGAGGTATAGATAGGGCCTACCACCAGCTTGTCGGGTGGGGGTTGCAAACACTTCCAGGCACCGACGGAGTCGTCCTGGCTTTCACACCAGAGTGAGGTCACCGTCTCCTGAATTGCCAGGGCTGCCTCGATATCCTTTGGCCGGCTGGGTTCTGGAAGGCGCGGCCCCGGCTCTCCGGTCAGACGACGCGCAACGAGGATCTTGGCCGCGGCAAGAGCGGCATTTTCATATTCAGACATAGGAATTTCTCATCGATGGCATAACGCTGCTCTCACACAGCGAGGTGGTGAGAGTTTACCCGCAAGCGGGCTGCGGGTCATAGTCGATGAAAGAGTTTTGTCTCATCCCGCACTGACGCCTCCCTGACCGGGAGAAGGGGTTCTAGCGACGTCGGTCAGTGCGGGGTGAGCTGTAAAGCAATATGTTTCAACTCGTCTTCGGACTCGATGATGTTGGTCACGGTAGTGCGCGCCTTATCCGGGTCCAGGTGTAGTTCTTCAAAGATGTGCTCTGGAATCTCAAGCTTGGGGCCACGCCCAATATTGTGCTGGTACAGCAAACGCTGGGCGATGAAGATCAGCTTGGGGTATTCATGGTATTCGCCGTTGTAACCGGGATTACTCTGGTGACGCAGGGCAATCACAACCTCCTCCGGCATAGACCAAAGCGACATCAAGGCGCTGGCGATCTGCTCGCGGGTGACACCGATCAGGTGCCGTTCAATAGCCTGATGGGTTGTGTGTGGATTGGCGTCTGCCATCTCGCAATAGGCGCGGAAATGAGGTGGAAATACCTCTGCCAGAATAAGGAAGCCGAAATTGTGTAATAACCCGCACAGGTAAGCCATCCCAAAACTGGGACGATGATCGCGGGGGATTGCGGTCACCAGCCCTTCAATAGTGGCCGCCATATAAACTGATTGCTGCCAGTAAGGCAGTGAACCATGAGGGCCATCTTTGGGAATATGGAGGCTGCGACCGAGCGCCAGACCCAGCGCCAGATTGAGCACCATATCAAAGCCGAGCACCCGCACAATCGCATCGTGGATGGATTTGATCTTGCCCGGCGCTGAGTAATAGGGTGAGGCCGCCCAACTGACAACCTGGGCGGCGAGGCTGGGGTCGGTCTCCACAATCTGCGCCAGATCGCTGATATCCGCATTGGGATTAACCCGCAGCTGGATAATGCGCTGGGCGGTATCCGATAACGGGGGAAGTTCGAGGGTTTCCTCAAGGCGCTGCTTGATCCGTAATTGGGTGAAGTTACGCACCGCGCCGAGGATCAGGTCGGTATCGCTGGCACTGAGGTTTTCCGCCTCCAGCGGTGCCAGGGGTACCGCAATATCACAAATGATTGCGTCTTCCAGCACATGCTGAAAGGCCGCGCGGTTCAGGTGCAGCAGTTGTTCTTCATTACCTGAGTCCAGCAGTATCTCGTCGCGCTCCAGCAGGCTTTTATCCACCAGTGTCAGCAGACCCGCCAGTTTGGGTAGCGCCGGCACCGATTGCAACGCATGGGTCTGACAGAACTTGGCGAGTTCCTCGGGACTGGTGGCATGCAACTCCCGACTCATGTGGCGATTGACGGCCTTGAGATCGAGCAGGCTGTCCGCCGCGATGATTACCTGGATACGCCCCTTGGCATCCTGCAGGATAACTGACTTGGCAGCGCCCATATTGCGCAGGTGCTGGTCGTGCCACAGGCGGTTATTGTTCGCATCGACGGGGGTAGCGGCGATATCGTAATGAATATTCTGATCATTCAACAATGATTGAACACTCGTCGGAACTGTCACGGCCTACTCCTTCTTTGATGTCGGCTTTCGTTATTGTACAAACGGTTAATTGACCAGCTCAACGTGCGCTAGGGCTGTGTCCGGACACCGGGTTTATTAAGTTTAGCCCAATACATCACACAAGATGGCGCATTAATTATCCAAGCAAGTTCCATGCTGTGCGATTTTTCACAGACACAGAGCTGAAAGCATAGGTCAGCTTTATTAAACATGAAGGTATTCGTGATTGTTGCCCAGCCAGCGCTGTACGATTTCGTGACACAGTTCCGGATATTCTTCCATCATCACCCGGGCAGCCTCTTTTACGGCGGGCAGTAAGTGCGCGTCTCGCTGAAGATCGGCAATCTTGAATTGCATCTCACCGGTCTGGCGCGTACCTAACACTTCGCCCGCGCCGCGCAGATGCAGGTCTTCCTCCGCAATCACAAAACCATCGTTGGTTTCACGCATCACGCGCAAACGTTCACGGCTGTGGTGGGACAAGGGCGAACCATACAACAACACGCAATGGCTCGCCGTAGCACCGCGCCCCACACGACCGCGCAGTTGATGGAGCTGAGCCAACCCCAGACGCTCCGGGTTCTCGATGATCATCAAGCTGGCATTGGGCACATCCACGCCCACCTCGATCACTGTGGTGGCCACCAATAAATCCAACTCCCCCGCCTTGAAAGTGGTCATTACCTGCTCTTTTTCCGTCGGCTTGAGCCGGCCATGGATCAAGGCAATACGCAAATGGGGCAGAGATTTCGCCAGACTTTCCGCTGTTACCTGAGCCGCCTGGGCGGCGAGGGTTTCCGATTCCTCAATAAGCGTACACACCCAGTAGGCCTGGCGCCCCTGCTCGCACGCGAGACGCACCCGTTCAATGACTTCTTCGCGCCGCTGATCACTGATGACCACGGTCGATACCGGTGTACGGCCAGGAGGCAATTCGTCAATCACCGAACAATCCAGATCGGCGTAAGCACTCATTGCCAGCGTACGCGGGATGGGGGTAGCGGTCATGATCAATTGATGGGGACGCAATCTGCCAAACGCACCTTTTTCTCGCAGAGATAGCCGTTGATGCACGCCAAATCGATGTTGTTCGTCGATGATAATTAATCCGAGATCCATGAAATCCACGCCCTCCTGAAACAGTGCGTGGGTGCCGACAATCACCCGTGCCTTTCCTTCACGAATAGCCTCAAGTTGCTCGCGCCGCTCGCTGACCTTGAGCCGCCCGGTCAGCCAGCCCAGCTGAATGTCCAAAGGCTCCAGCCAGCGGCCAAAATTCAGGCGATGCTGTTCCGCGAGGATTTCCGTGGGCGCCATGATGGCGGCCTGCTTGCCGCTGGCCACCGCAATCAGCGCCGCGAGCGCTGCGACGACGGTTTTGCCCGAACCCACGTCGCCCTGTACCAACCGCAACATGGGCAGAGATTTGGTCATATCCGCCGCGATTTCCTCTATAACCCGCTCCTGAGCCACGGTAAGTTGGAAGCCCAGGTTTCGCCGAAAGACTTTTTGCAATTCAGGGCTCGGATGCAGCGCCTGGGCACCATCGGCCTGGGCCTGGCGCCGCAAAAGCAATAAACTCAGGTGATGGGCCAGCAATTCCTCGAACGCGAGCCGCTGCTGGTAGGGGTGCTCACCTTCCTGC
Source organism: uncultured Cellvibrio sp. (assembly GCA_946886255.1). The sequence goes on from CAMPIG010000061.1 coordinate 13,800, forward strand.
AATTGCCGAATATCCACATCCTGAGGCGGTTGATGCAGGAAGCGCAGGGCATCTGCCAAGGGAATCTGTCCCAACTGACGCCGCAAAGCATCCGGCAAGAGCTCCTTCAATGCGTGGGTATTCAGCCAGGTTAACGCCTGGGCCGCGAGGCTGCGCAGGCGCGGCTGGGTCAAGCCCTCAGTGGCCGGGTAAACCGGGGTCAAGTGTTGTTGCAGTGGTAAGGGCGTGGCTTCGTCGAGCAGGTCGTATTCGGGGTGATAGATTTCCAGTCCCGCCGCCCCGCGCCGGGTTTCACCAAACACCCGCAGACGCGTCCCGGCAGTCAGGCGCTGCTTCTGTGCATTAGAAAAATGATAGAAACGCAGTGAGACGGTGCCAGTACCGTCCTGCAACCGACACACCAGACTGCGCCGCCTCCCCATCACCACATCACAGGCGCGCACCTCGCCCTCAATCACGGCATTCAGATTAGGTTGCAAGGCCCCGATGGGGGTGACGCGGGTGCGGTCCATGTAACGCAAAGGAAGGTGAAACAACAGATCTTGCAGAGAAAAGATGCCAATCTTCGCTAACTTTGCTGCCAATGTCGCCCCGACACCTTTGAGCGAGGTAACCGCGAGGCGATCCAGATCCGGCAGGGCAGCTGCGGCCTTATTACTGCTGGCCATCATGCTCCTGACGGGAGTCGCTGATGGCTTTACGCAAGGCGTCTATGGCTTTGTGACGGGGAAAGCTGGCGCGCCAGGCAAGAGCAACGGTGCGGCTGGGCGCAGGCTCGGTAAAAGGCCGGGTCACCAGCACATGAGGCGTATAAAGCGAGGTAGAAGCCGCCGACGCGGGCAAGATGGTAATCCCCAGGCCGGACGCCACCATATGGCGCAAGGTCTCCAGAGAGCTGCCTTCTGCGGCGGTACGGATACGTCCCGAATTGTCTTCCAATGAAGGTTGCAGATTCGGGCAGGTCGCCAGCACCTGATCACGAAAACAGTGACCTTCGCCCAACAACAACATGTTCTGATCATCCAGATCGTGGGGATTGATGGCAGCCTTGGCAGCCAAAGGATGGTCATGTGGCATGAGGACGACGAAGGGTTCATCAAACAACGCCTGGGTGACCACATCCGGCTCAGTAAATGGCAAGGCCACGATGATCACATCCAACTCGCCATTTCGCAGCTTTTTGCGCAGCGTAGCGGTGTAACCTTCTTCTACATACAGCGGCATCTTGCTGGCGAGTTTCTGCAAATTGGGAATAAATAGCGGCAAAAGATACGGCCCGATGGTGAAAATAGCGCCCACAGCTAACGGACTGCTGAGCTGGTCTTTACCGGCATCCGCAATATCCTTGATGGCCGCCGTCTGCTCCAGCACCAGATTGGCCTGGGCCACAATTTGCTCACCCAGCGGCGTCGCCTGCACACGGGATTTGGTGCGCTCGAACAGCGCGACACCCAATTCATCTTCAAGCTTTTTAACAGCAATACTCAGGGTTGGCTGGCTGACAAAACAGCGATCTGCTGCTCGCCCGAAATGTTGCTCCTGCGCCAGCGTAACGATATAGCGCAACTCGGTGAGTGTCATGATGCAATGCCTTCTGATGGTGCGGGCGAATGCGCCCGCGGGCCTGTTATAGTGGGCAAGTGTGCCCTGTTATACGGAGTTAAGCAAAGGTGAATAGCGAAAAACTATTACCGGTTTCGGTGTTGATCCTCGGTTGCGGCGATCTGGGCCGACGACTCGCCGCAAGATTGCCGGAAGATCAATACCGCGTTGTCGGCGTGCGTCGTTCGCCACCTGCCGATACGCCATCACTGACCTATCAGAGGAGCGACCTCAGCCAGCCGGATGCGCTGCGTCAGTTGTTGGCTGAGCCAGCCGATATCATCGTCATCACCATGACACCCGATGAACGCAGCGACGCCGGTTATC
>CAMPIG010000062.1 GCA_946886255.1 uncultured Cellvibrio sp.
TTATTACGCTACCAAACGGGAAGTCGCCCGAATTAATAAAAGGAGCAATCCCTATATGGAACATTATTTTTTTCTGATCCACAGTGCTACACCGCCGGACGCTGATAAATCAAAATCGAGTTGGTCAGTACTCTTAACTTCTATATCACGTAACGACACTTTGGTTTTGCTGGGGGCTCGAGGATCATCATAATAAGCACGTACCACATACGTCGTACCCACCTGCAGAAAACTAAAATCGACGGTGATTTTACGTGCATCATTATTTGTTATTGCACCGAGAAACCATTCGTCCCCTGCACGACGGGCAGTAACGATGTGCTCACCAATCGCGCCGGACAAAATCCGGGTTTCATCCCACACTGTCGGAACCCGGGCAAAAAATTCTATTTCCGGTTCACCGCTGTAATCACTCGCTTTGTCATACCAGAAAAGCGTTTGCAACGGACTGAACATAACCACTGCCAGTGCCAGCTGGTGGGCATGGGTGGTTTTAATGCGGTCGGAGTAATAACAAATAGTATAGTCGCCCATACCGGCCAAGCCGCGGGTAAAAGGCAAAGTGGTGTTATGGGTGGCATCAGGCATTTCTTCATTGCCGCGAATACCCTCTACCGTCACCACATTAGGCCAGGTACGCTGCTCGCCGGTGAAACGAAACTCGTCGTGAATATTCACCATTAATTTATTGTCGGCAGCGCGCTTTATGGAGTCATATAACCATGCCGTCCAGCGGTGTGAGGCAACTTGTACAAAGCCATACTTAACCCCTACTACACCCCAGTCTTTATAGAGCGGAAAAATGTCGGCATCTTGTTTCAGCAGCGCTTGTTGGTTTACATATAGCCAGATGCCAACTCCCCTGGATTTTCCATACTTGATAATTTTTTCCATATCCAGGTCTATGGCGACCTTGCCCGCATCAGAAGCAAAGGTGAATGAAGGACCATACCATTTCCAGTCAAATAACAAATATTGCAAATTGTGTTCGGCGGCAAAGTCAATCCAGGCCATCGCACCTTCATTGGTCAAGCTCATATCCCGCACGATTTTTCCCGGTTTTATCCAGGTGGTATCCGCAATTTTGGATGGCTCATTCAGGTTCAATAATAGATCGTTATTTTCCAGGAGCCGGGCTGGGTTATCGGCAATCATGACCACGCGCCAGGGCGTACCTGTACCCGTAATTAGATCCACCGGATCATGCATTTTTGTGATAACGGTGTTGGCTTTGCCTTTTGCAAGGGTAAACCGCGTGCGTACATAATCTTTTACATTAGCTTCTGCCAGAGCCACGTAAAGACCATTCTCCAGCTCAAGCGTTAGCGGGCGCTCGCTTTCAGTTTGCCAGTCTTTAAGCGGCAAGCGAGTTGCCAATGCTTGCGCCCAGGGGGTATGCCAGGCATTGGTGTTGGCGGGCAAGGTAAACTCGGTATTTTCCGCTATTATCCTGTAATAAATACCCGTGGGGTTATCAGGAAAATGATACTGGAAAGCAATGCCTTCGTTATAGGCACGGATATTAATTTCCATGGTATAGGCTGCATTATCTTTATGTGTAAATGACAGCTTCAGTGCAGCGTAGTTATCGCGTATCAGACTTCTCTCACCGTAAACCGGTTTCCAGGTCACATCTGTATGTGTAATGTCGCTATCAGTTAAGCGAAGACCTTGCATCCAGTAGCCTTGGGGTGCATTTTTTATTGCCAGTGCCCATTCGGAATAATGGTTGTCCAGCTCAATATCCAGAAGAGATTTTAGAACAACATCCTTATCGCCTTTATGGATGGAATAATAAAACGATGTCTTATTTTTTTTATCCGTCACTGAATAGAAGGTAAATTTTACTTTCTTGTCCGGAGATAGTAGAACCTCTCGATACTCTTTACCGTGTACGATATTAATCAATGACATCAAAGTAAAAAATACGGCGAGCTTAATAAGCTTGAGATTCACCATTTTCAAACCTCACCCTCCGGTGTAAATTATTTTTTTTGCACAACAGAAGCCATTAAAAAAAGGGGCATAGTAAGATGCCCCCAAGCGCAGCTGGCCCTTTAGGCTCCATTAGACAAACATTAGAATTTCGCCCTCACTCCCAGCGCGAAATTTCGACCGTTCAGGTAGTACTGATTCTGGAATCCTGTGGTAACCGAACCGGGCTCCCCTACGTAACGGCTAGGGGCTGAATCTGTAAGATTGGAAGCAGTAAACGTTACAGCATAATTGTCTGTAATATCGTAATTGATAGAGCCGTCAAGCACGCCATAACCTTTAACATAGCGACCAACAGCAGGATTAGCCGCCACACCAAACAGAATGAAGTCCGAACGGTAGGTATAGACCAGACGCGCAGATAGCCCTTCGTTCTCATACATACCCGCAATGCTGTAGCTGTCATCCGATTGGAAAGCCTGTGGCACGTTCACAATTTTTCCATCACGCATGATCGGATTTTCAGTTTTCACATGCGTATAGGATGCAGATACACCAAAGTTACTCCATGCACCAGGCAACATGTCAAAGAAGGTTTGCACCGCCAGTTCCACACCACGTGCATTACCGGATTCGGCATTGACCTGGCGGGTTATGAAGTACTGCCCACCTGAACAATTATTATCAACTGCCCCCGCGTAAGCTGGCGCAACAGATACGGTCTCGCAGGACTCAGCGGTATTGATAAACCCGTCTATCTCTTTGTTGAATATCGCAATAGACGCGTAGTTAGCCGCTCCAAAATAGCGCTCGAGAGAAAGGTCGTAACTATCCGCTTCCAATGGTCTTAGATCAGGATTACCCGCTGAACCACGACCGGTGGTTTGATCTACCGATATAGTTGGATTAATAGAACCTAGCGTGGGCCGTGTTATGCCTTTGCTGTATCCAAAGCGTAACAATAAATCTTCCTGCAGTTCACCGGTAATGTTCAGTGACGGCAATACATCTGTGTATGAACTTGATGAACTTAAAGGAACAATTTGGGCGGTACCACTGGTGGAGTCCACAACCATCGCGCGGGTAGAGACATCGGCTTGTACAATACGAACGCCCAGATTACCGCGAATGCGTTCATTTCCAGTGGTAAATTCACCCATTACATATGCTGCAAGCGTATCTTCTTTGGCGTAACGGCGGCCGGTAAGGTTTTCAGGAATATTGCCATTAGCATAGATACCTGCTTGGGGAAAATTATCTCGCGCAGCACCGCCAGGCAACAACGAAGGCCTAAATACCAGATACCCTCCAGCAAAATCCGTTTTGTTCTTAACCCAATCTGTCGGTGCAGTTTCCGTCAATTCGGCAAAATCAGATACCGATATAGCATTGGATTGATCCGGGGCTAACGCCAGACCATCGGTTGTTAACGCACGCCCACCAAAGCTGTAGTTTCTGTAACCTGACTCCTGAGACGCAAAACGACCACCAAACAATAATGCATTGAAGAAACCATCCAGCTCATACTTGAAATCACTTTGAATGGCGTAACCGCTGTCATCAAACACCTGGTTAGTGCCATTACCATAATCAACAAATACAAAATTGTCAGGATCACTCACGTCCGGGCCAGGCAAGCTAATGTTGTGCGGCGAGGTTGTAAGATCACGGGTAACATCCCAGGTATTACCGATTTTAGGGCGCAAGGTTACACTGCGGTTATCTTGTGTCTGATCTGCTTTTACGTAAGACACATCCGTTTTCATGTTCAGGCGATCCGTAATATTCCATTCAAAACCTGTCGCGACCAGCCAGGTTTCATACGGACGATTTTCCTTGCCACCCAAGGAATTAAACGTTGAATCCAGAAAGGTGCCCGAGGCCAGTGCTTGAGTTGCCAATACCTCGTTTTCTTCACCGTCTGCATTACGATCAACCCAGGCTTCGGTTGTATCGAATGCTTCTGTTTGCATATTTTGTACAGTGCGGCTATCGCTCATAATCATGAATCGATAATCCTGCTCATACTTATAATAGTTATAGTTACCTTCTACGTAGAGCTCAAAATCTTCATTGGGAGCCCATTGAATCGCGGTGTTGAAACCACGTCGATCACGTTTGATATCCTCTTGGAAAACATGTGCATTTTGCGAGGTGGTGGCAATCAGATCGGCAGGATCATCCCCCTCTGCTGCATCAGCCAGATGCCATATGTCAGAACGGCCTGTATAACTTAAATTTGCACCAGGCAAGGCAGCATACTCAGCACTGTCTGCCCTTACCGGACGACGTAAACTTGCACCACTGTTGCTAGGTGTAGAGTCAGATCTGTTATGACTTTTTTGTTGTGTTCCTGCGAACAAAAACCCTAATTCACCGCCGCTTTCAAGATCCCAGGTTTGGGAATAAAGCCCAAAGATCTCCGGATTCACTTCTTCGGTAAAGTCGTTGTAACGTGCTGTTACTGCACCGCTAATAACACGCTCTCCCATATCAAGCGGACGGCGAGTCTTAATATCAATAAGCCCACCGATGCCGCCTTCGATATGTTTGGCACTGGGGTTTTTAAATACATCAATACCCGCAATCATGCCGGGAATTGCACTTTCAATATTAAATTCGCGGCCACCTGCAGTGAAATAGGTTCTGCCATTCAACCGGGATGCAGTTTGGCCAGATAAGCCTCGTACAGTAAGGCCGCTACCCTCACCAACAGGTGAAGCACCCTCACCGCCATAGCGGTAACCCTGCACACCCGGGATACGCGTTAATGTCTCGGCAACGTTAGGGTCAGGTAATTTGCCCACATCTTCTGCCGTAATCGACTCAACCACTTCGCCAGCATTGCGCTTGATTGCTGCTGAGGTCTCCATGCTGCTACGGATACCTCTAACGACCACTTCTTCTACCGCATCATTTTGCGCCAGGGCCATTGAGGAAACGCCAGTAAGCGCGGTTGCTATGGCAACGGCCAATTTATTGAATTTTATAGTCATTGTTCTCCACCCCTTTTATTAGAGTTAACGTAGGATTTAAAAACCGCACATGTGCGATACATTGAACAAACACTGAGCACATGAACAAATGGTATCGATACCAGAATGGGCGCGCAAGCATTTTTTCAGGGATTTCTATTTTAATTTATAAGATTTAATTAAATTATTTAAAATCAATAGGTTAACAAAATGTTACCTAAGGTAACGATACCATTTAACGCTTGGTTGCTTTACTCAACACCTTACTGCCACTTCTATCTGGTCATTTGAGGGAAAGTGTTAGCGCGCCAGCCAACCGCCATCAACCGGCAAGGTAATTCCATGAACATAGTCCGCTGCCGGCGAGGCAAGAAACACAACGGCGCCAGCCAAATCTGAGGGTGTTCCCCAGCGCCCGGCTGGAATGCGCTTGAGAATTTCCGCCGATCGCACCGGGTCAGCCTGCAACGCGGCCGTATTGCTGGTAGTGAAATAACCCGGTGCGATGGCGTTGACGTTAATGCTTTTATCCGCCCACTCGTTCGCGAGGGCCTTGGTAAGTCCTGCTACTGCACTTTTTGCCGCCGTATAGGATGGAACTTTGATGCCACCTTGAAACGACAGCATCGACGCTATGTTGATGATTTTCCCCCAGCGCTTATTGGCTACAAAATATTGCGCAGCCGCCTGCGACAGAAAAAATAAACTGCGCAAATTAATATCCATAACACTGTCCCATTGGGCAGGAGTAAATGCCAACGCATCATTACGCTGAATAATACCGGCGTTATTCACCAGAATATCTAATCCGCCCAATACATAATCGGTATCCTTGATGAGGTTATCCACATCATCAATGCTGGAAAGATCACGCAAGATCACATGCGTTTTTACACCTATGGTGTGTAATGCAGTGCGTGTTTCAATGGGTTCTGTGCGCCCTACCAGACAAATATCTGCCCCTGCTTGAGCGAGCGCTATAGCCAGCGCCTGCCCCAAACCGGTATTTGCGCCGGTGACCAGCGCGACCCTGCCTGTTAATTTAAACGGATCTGACATAGCCTGCCTCCTTAACGCAACGGGTCACTATTGAATGGATCCATCATTGTCGGGTGAGCGGCAGAGCAGGCTTTGCTATACATGACTTTTTACCTCGTGAAAGGAATGATAAATGCTGTTTTGGTAACGATACCAAAATACACCGATGATTCAAACACGCTTCTGATTTTTTAAGCCATAGATTGAGCAACCACCCCCGAGGCACCTGTAAGAGCCAAAGATTGTAACCCCCCTCCACTTTGCCAAGCCGCCATGATCGCGATATGCTCGGAAGCGAAAAGCAGCCTCGACTGCAGTCACAACAAAAGGCTACCCAGCCTAACCGTATTAGGAATCAATCCCTGCACCAGCAGGGCAAGCAACGGGTTATATGAAAGAGAAAACCAGAAAAACAGCAGAAAAAGTTGCGCACACTGCAACCATAGATAATGCATCCAATGAATCCTCGGGCCTGAAACAACCGGCCACTGTACATGATGTAGCCAAGCTGGCGGGCGTCGGCTCCATGACTGTCTCCCGGGTTGTGAACGGCTCAACGGCAGTCAGTCCTAAAATGCGCAAGCGCGTTGAAGACGCTATCAAAGAGCTGAACTACATTCCCAATCTGGCAGCACGTGCAGCACGCAGCGGCCAGCGGCGCATCGGTATTATCTTTAGCAACCCAAAATCTTCTAACCTCGGTGATTTCCTTATGGGGGCCTTTGCGGCGAGTAGCTCGCTTGGTTGCCAGTTATTAATAGAGCCGCTACTGGCTCATCCACACCCTATCGATGCCCTGAAGAAATTGATTGAACTGGGAGCACAAGGTGTAATTTTACCTCCGCCTATTTGTGATTCATTGGAGGCCCAACAACTGGCACGCCGCCACGATATATTGCCGCTCAGTTTTGCTTCCGGCAGTCCGCGCTTGCATTCTCCTGCCGTACTGATTGACGATTTTGCCGGGGCTAGATCTATGACGCACTACTTGCAAAGCCTCGGTCACAAAAAAATTGCGTTTGTAAAAGGAGACCCCAAGCATTCGCCGGCCAACAGTCGCGCTGAGGGGTTTCTCTCTGCCATGGCAGAGGCCGAGCTGGATGTTCCGGCCAATTGGATGCCGGAAGGCGATTTCAGTTATCGCTGTGGTCTCGACATCGGTAAAACACTCCTTGATGCTCCCAAGAAAAAGCGTCCTACCGCCATTTTTGCCTGCAATGATGAAATGGCCACTGGCCTGCTCGCAGTTGCCCATGGGCTGGGCTTAAAAGTGCCGCAGGATATAAGCGTGGCTGGTTTTGACGATACCGCCATGGCAACAGCAGTCTGGCCCCAGTTAACTACCATCCATCAACCCTTGACTGAAATGGCTCGATCCGCCGTTACCATGCTTGATGAGATGTTAAAAACAGCTCCTCGAGTCGCCGAGCACGACGGTATCGTCCGTCACTATGTCGCGCCTTATAAATTGATGAAGCGAGATTCAACAGGCCCGGTTGGCGGTGTTATGCCCAGCTGATGAGGTGAATGCTTACCAGGCTGCTGTCGCTTTACAGCAGCCTCATCCCTTCTGCTTAACGCCCTTTTTACCCCCTTACCTTTTTTATATCCCACTTAAAACAGCGCTTGCGCTCCACTTCTGGTATCGATACCATATCAATCAAACTCCGCTACCAACAATCGCTAACAAGATGCTTGTTAAAGGTTGTCAGCCAGATAGTGGTAGCAAGTGCGCCTCAAACACTCCCCCTGGAGCAATCATGTCTTTAGTAAATGGCACAACAGACGAGACTAATGAACCTCGCGAGGCAATAATCCGCCCCGAACGATTCACCTCCAAGGGTGCACTGACGCCGGAATTGCTGGCATCGGCCAAAAAGATGGCGCTGATAAAACTGGATGCCGGGCTTACGTGTTTTAAAGAGCAGTTTCCCGCCCCCTCGTCAGAACATGGCATTTATCCCAAGATAGGCAATGTTGAATGGACCAATGGCTTTTGGACAGGACAGTTATGGTTAGCCTATGAACTATCTGGTGAGCCACGCTATCTTGATGCAGCACAGAAACAGCTCAGCTCATTTGCAGAGAGGATAAAACAGCGAATCAATGTCGATCATCACGACTTGGGATTTCTATATTCACTCTCCTGCGTTTCAGCCTACAAAATTACCGGTAACCAACAAGCACGCGAAGCTGCATTGATGGCGGCCGAGTGTCTGCTGGAACGCTACCTGCCCATAGCGGGAATAGTACAGGCGTGGGGCAACCTCAATGACCCCGAAGAAGCCGGGCGCATGATCATTGACTGCAATTTAAATTTACCGTTGCTTTATTGGGCAAGCGAAGAGACAGGTGATAATAAATTTCGCGCTGCCGCTGATAGCCACATCCTTAAAGCCATGCAGTATCTGATTCGCCCAGATGCCTCAACCTTCCATACGTATTTTATGGATGTAATCACAGGCGCTGCTCGTAGAGGAACCACTCACCAGGGTTTTTCTGACGCCTCTTGCTGGGCACGAGGGCAAGCATGGGGTATTAGCGGTTTGCCGCTGGTCTATGCATACAACCCACAACCGCAGCTGCTAACCCAGGCATGTCGTTTGGCCAATTATTTTTTAAATCGCCTGCCGGATGATCTGGTGTGCTATTGGGATTTAATTTTTCTTCAAGGCAATGAGCCGCGTGATTCTTCCGCTGCAGCCATTGCCGTATGCGGGCTGCTTGAATTAGTACGCCACCTGCCGTTAGAAGCACCGGATCGCCATCACTATGAAGCCGCCGCAGCGGCAATCATGAGCCAATTAATCCAACATTATGCTACCAGCAACGATGACCCGGGCACCGGTCTGTTAAAACACGCGGTCTACCATAAGCCAAAAAATATCGGCGTGGATGAAAGCTGTATTTGGGGGGATTATTTTTACCTTGAAGCCCTTATGCGTTTTGAAAAGGCATGGAGGTCATACTGGTAATGCGTATAGGAATTGATTTTGGCGGCACAAAAATTGAAGCCGCCGCGATAGATGATGCCGGTAATTTTTGCGCACGCATCCGCACCCAGACGCCGGACAATTATGCGGATGCGGTTATTTGTGTACGCGATCTTGTTAAAAATATCGAGAAAGAATTAAAAATCACCACCAGTGTTGGTGTGTGCATTCCAGGCTCCATAAGTCCATACACCGGAAAAATCCGCAACTCCAACAAATTGTATTTGAACAATAGCGATTTCAACAAAGATCTGGAATATGCACTTTCGCGTCCGATTAAATTTGCCAACGATGCCAATTGTTTTGCCCTCTCTGAAGCGCATGATGGTGCGGGTGCAGGCAGAAACATTGTGTGCGGATTAATTCTTGGGACCGGTTGCGGCGGCGGCATAGTCGTTAATTCGCGTCTTGTCGAAGGCAGTCAGGGTATAGCGGGCGAATGGGGACATAATCCTTTGCCTTGGGCCAACCTGAGCGAACAAAACACCCCGGGTTGTTACTGTGGCCAGGAAGGTTGTCTGGAACAATGGATCTCAGGCACAGCCTTGACCCGTTGTTTCAAGGCTCGCACCGGGGCCACAGAATCGGGAGCAGCCATTGCCGCACTGGCACAAGCGGGTGATACAGCGGCGATCTATGAAATCTCGGCATTGATCAATCGTATTGGTCGCGCAATTGCCGCTATTTGTAATGTGATCGATCCAGATATTGTTGTGATAGGCGGAGGCCTCTCCAATATTCCCATGCTCTACCGCGAACTTCCCAAAATCATTGAGCAATATATTTTTGCCGACAAGTGGAACGGCAAAGTTGTCCCACCACACTGGGGTGACTCATCAGGTGTACGTGGCGCCGCCCGGCTCTGGCCGTCACTGGGTGAGCGTTAATGGATCATTGAAATAAATAAGCCACTATTCTAACGCGAGAGGATAGTAGCTTATCAATGTGTCGTTCTATCGGTAGAAATGCCACTGTAAACGGCGCTCCAAACCGCACGTTTCATCAACACAACACTACACCGCAATCTCCGCCAAATTCCCCTTCTCTTCCAGCCAATTCTTACGATCCCCCGCACGTTTTTTCGCGAGCATCATATCCATCATCTGATGGGTATCATCGTCGTCTTCGATGGTGAGCTGTACCAGCCGACGGGTATCGACGGCCATGGTGGTTTCTCGCAGTTGCAACGGGTTCATTTCGCCAAGACCCTTGAAGCGTTGCACGTTGACCTTACCTTTTTTGTTTTCGGCGGCGAGGCGATCGAGGACGCCTTTTTTCTCGCTTTCATCCAGTGCGTAGTAAACATCCTTGCCGATGTCGATACGATACAGCGGCGGCATAGCGACGAAGACGTGGCCGTTTTTAACGAGGGCGGGAAAATGTTTGACGAACAGCGCGCACAACAAGGTGGCAATGTGCAAACCGTCCGAGTCCGCGTCTGCGAGGATACAGACTTTGTGGTAACGCAATTCGGTTAAATCTTCGCTGCCGGGATCAAGGCCGATGGCAACGGAAATATCGTGCACTTCCTGGCTGGAGAGGATTTCTTCGGAGTTGACTTCCCAGGTGTTCAGGATTTTTCCACGCAGCGGCATGATGGCCTGGAATTCGCGGTCACGCGCTTGTTTGGCGGAGCCGCCGGCGGAGTCACCTTCTACCAGGAATAATTCACTGCGCGAAGGATCGCCGCTGGAACAATCCGCCAACTTGCCGGGCAGTGCTGGGCCTTGGGTGACTTTTTTGCGCGCAATTTTTTTGCTGGAACGCACACGTTTCTGCGCGTTGTTGATGCAGAGGTCGGCGAGTTTATCGCCCTCTTCGGTGTGCTGATTTAACCAGAGCGCGAAGGCATCTTTGGCGATGCCGGAGACAAAGGCCGCGGCTTCGCGTGAGGTTAAACGTTCTTTGGTTTGGCCGGAAAATTGTGGGTCAGCCAGTTTGAACGAAAGCACATAACAACAGTTATTCCAGATGTCTTCCGGGGCGAGTTTTACGCCGCGCGGAATGAGATTGCGGAATTCGCAGTACTCGCGCATGGCGTCGAGGAGGCCGGTACGCAGTCCGTTAACGTGGGTCCCGCCTTGCGCCGTCGGAATCAGGTTGACGTAACTTTCCTGAATTAATTCGCCACCTTCCGGCAGCCATTGTACAGCCCAATTAACAGCTTCGGTTTTGCCGCTGAAGTCACCGACGAAGGGCAACTCGGGTAAGGTTTCCCAACCTTGGGTGGCGCCGGCGAGATAATCTTTTAAACCGTCTTCATAAAACCATTCGTCTTTTTCGCCGCTTTGTTCATCAAGAAAAGTGACCTTCAAACCGGGACATAAAACGGCTTTTGCGCGCAGTACATGACGCATGCGGCTGACAGAAAATTTCGGTGAATCGAAATACATCGGGTTAGGCAAAAAACGCACGCTGGTGCCGGTCTGGCGTTTCGGGCAGGTGTCGATGATTTCGAGATCCGTGGCTTTATCGCCGTTCGCAAAACCCATGCGATAGACATTGCCGTCACGTTTGATGGTGACTTCCAGTTTTTGTGACAGCGCATTTACAACCGATACACCGACACCGTGTAAACCACCGGAGAATTGGTAATTTTTGTTGGAGAATTTACCGCCCGCATGGAGCGTACACAGAATGACTTCCACTCCGGGCTTACCCTGTTCCGGGTGGATGTCCACCGGCATACCGCGCCCATCGTCGATGACGGTAACGGACTGATCTTTATGCAGGACAACGTCAATGGATCTGGCGTGGCCGGCGAGGGCTTCGTCCACACTGTTGTCGATAATTTCCTGAGCAAGGTGATTGGGGCGTGTGGTTTCGGTGTACATGCCCGGACGTTTTTTTACCGGGTCAAGCCCCGTGAGTACTTCAATATCTTCTGCGGAGTAATTAGCCATAGCGTCTTCAGTATCAAGTTGTTGTAGGTCGGGTTAGCCGTGCAACGGCGTAACCCGACGGGCCAGTGTTTATGTTTATCGGAAGCGTTTTGTTTAACGGCAACCTTGCTGTTGGATTACGCCGGTGTGCGGCTAATCCGACCTACGGGTGGGGAATAGAAAGTGTATTCCGTCGTTTAAAAATCGTTCGAACCCCTGGAAGCCGTGATCGCCGCCTTCTTCTACGGTTTGTTTGCAGCCTTGGTATCTGGCAACGGCTTGCGTGTAGTCAAGGGTTTCGTCGCCGGTTTGCGCGAGCAGCCAGTAGTTGGCGTGGCGTCGAACAGGGGGATCGCAGGCTTTGATTTCGTCAATGTGCCCGGCGTTCAAGCGGTAGCTATCATCCGTGTGATAAGACGGCAGGTCAACCTCCAGATAATCCGGCATAAACTCCCAGGGCCGTACCGCCGGGTTCACCAGCAGCGCGCGCAAATCATATTTTTCTGCCAGCCAGGTTGCCCAAAAACCGCCGAGCGAACTGCCGATCAGACCAACAGGTGAAGGCAGCAAAGATTCTACCAAGGCTTCCAGAACTTGCTGGGTGGTGCGCGGGTATGGTGACAAATGCGGGCAGTGATAACGAATGTCAGGGCATTGCTCTGCCAGCCACTGTGCGGTCTGGCGAGCCTTAAAGGACAACGGGGAACTGAGGAAGCCGTGGATATAAATCAGGTCAGGCATCAATAACCGGCAGACTTGTAGTCGATGATGTAATTCTTGCCACTCACACGCGAAACCCCGGTTTCAATACGGCCATCGGGGTGGAGATCAAACCAGCGATAACCGGGCATGGCGGTATCCACAGCGAACTCATCACTGTTGGGTTTGAACTGAACACAGGTGGATGGCGTAGCAAAGAGCTTCATGTGTTTGCGGCGGCGACTGAAATCCTGATGCACATGCCCCCAGACCACCGTCTTGACTTGGGGGCTCCGGTCCACAATCGCCAGGAAGGCGTCTGCATTGCGCAGCACGTACTGATCGATCCAGGCACTACCCACCGGCAGGGGTTGATGGTGCAACATTACCATCACATGCTTATCGGCGTGCTCCGCCAGCGCCTGCTCAAGGAAGTCCAGCTCGCTTTTCTCCAGGTTACCGTAGACTTGCCCCGGCACCGCCGAATCCAGCAGCACAATAACCCAGGCCCCCAGGTCCACCAGACGCCGCTCCGGCGGGTTGGGCACGGTCAGTTGGCTCATGATAGCGGCGGAATCGTGGTTACCGGGAATCCAGGCAAAAGGTACGGGGAAATAACGTTGAATCATGTCGATAAAGCGACGGTAACATACCTCGTGCCCTGCACTGGCAATATCGCCGGTACAGACAAGGTAATCGAAGGCGGGTTGCTCGGCAGTGATCAATTGCAGGACATCTTCCAGACTTTCGTCCGTATTCAAGCCGAGCAGAGATTCACTGGTGAGCGGTCCCAGATGAGTATCGGTGATCTGTATCAGACGCACGGGTTGTTCGTTCACAGTGATTGCTGACATATCATGCAAATCCATCTCGCGCAGGCTCTTCCTTTTGACAGTAGTGTTAGGAGAATAAGTGCGAATACTAGCGCCAACGATATACGCTAATTCACATTTCCGCCACCTGCTATAGCTTATAAGGAACAAGATTTACAGCAAAGAAGGGTAAAAAGAATCAGAAGTGTGAAGAAGGTAAGGGTTAAGTACCAATTCCGACGATTATGCGCGAGACACCGGTTTCAATACGACCATCCAGATAAAGATCAAACCAACGATAGCCAGGCATAGCAGTGTCTACTGCAAATACATCGCTTTTGGGTTTGAACTGAACACAGGTTGACGGCGTGGCGAACAACTTTATATGTTTGCGGCGCCGACTGAAATCCTGGTGCACGTGACCCCAGACCACTGCCTTGACCTGCGGACTCCGATCCACAATAGCCAGGAAGGCATCTGCATTGCGCAGCACGGACTGATCAATCCAGGCGCTGCCCACCGGCAGGGGTTGGTGGTGCAACATCACCATCACATGTTTATCGACATGCTCCGCCAACGCCTGTTCAAGGAAATCCAGTTCGCTTTTTTCCAGGTTACCGTACACCTGCCCCGGGACCGCGGAATCCAGCAGCACAATAACCCAGGCCCCCAGGTCCACCAAGCGCCGCTCCGGCGGGTTGGGTACGTCCAGTTGGTTCATCAGGGTGGCGGAGTCGTGGTTACCGGGAATCCAGGCAAAAGGTGCGGGGAAATAACCTTGGATTATGTCGATAAAGCGACGGTAACATACTTGGTGCCCTGCACTGGCAATGTTACCGGTACAAACAAGGTAGTCGAAGGCAGGCTGATCGGCAGTGATCAGTTGCAAGACATCTTCCAGACTTTCGTCCGTATTCAAGCCGAGCAGAGATTCACTGGTGAGAGGTCCCAGATGAGTATCAGTGATCTGTATCAGACGCACGGCTTGTTCGCTCACAGTGATTGCTGACATATCATGCAAATCCATCTCGCGCAGGAAGTGTGAAGGAGTCAAGGGTTAAGCGCCAATCCCGGCGATCACGCGTCTTTGTCAAGCTATATGCTAGTGGGTTAATTTATGACCCTAGTGCATGGCCAGCAGGTCTGCGGGGGTTCTATCAAACAAAGCGCGAAGATCAAGTACCGGATAGCATTGCGTTTGATCCTGGAACGCGGCATGAGCCAAAAGTTGCCAACTGGTTTCCAGTTCAGCAATCGCCACGGATTGTTCCGGCTTTACCGGCAACAATCGGGGAATACCGCGCAGAAAAATCGCGCCCATATCCATCTCGCCAGCGCTATTCTCGTAGGCAATGATGGCCGCCATTCGCTCCTCATCCACCGCCCGTGAGCGGCGGTGGGAAACCAATTCATGGATATCCAAGGCCGGGATAAACCGATTGCGCCACAAAAACCCCTGCTCGCAGTAAGACGGCAAGCCCGGCAGGCGGACGCTAGCTTTAATGTATTCAATGTATTTAAGTTCGTAGCGACCGATGGCAACCGCGGTCGCTTGATCAATGGGTAACAACCAGGCACCCAGTTCCTGTGTCTGCGACATCAGCCAGCCCCTTGTAATGCACCGCGTGAATTTTGCGCACGAATCTGTACGCCGCGCACCTGCAACAATTCGAGCAGGTCCGCCGCCGAGCTAAGGCCCAACGCGGCATCGTCGATCAACGCAAAGCTGTTAAACGGTTGTTTGCGACTGCTCATACTGCGCGGTACCGGATACACGGGATATTCCCGCGCTTCAAGCTTACTGAGTGAACTACACGCGAGCGCAAAAAACTGTTGTTGATGACGCAACAACACCAGCACCCGATGATGCGTCTCCAAACGGCTTTGCAATTGCAGTGCCTTGTTGAGACAAAACACCGGATAACGCTGCTGATCAAATTCCAGATAACCGCAGGTTTGAGCAGCCAAAGGCGAAGCCGTTTCCGCTGGCGCGATCAGCGTCTGGCTGGATAATAGCGTCACTACGTCCGCCGCAGGCAACAACAAGCCGAACTCACCACCATCGAAATGCACTCGTTCCGGCATTGCCGTTGCGGGTGGTGCAAGGCTGGGCGACTCTGCTCCTGAATAATCTTTTATTGTGGTGGACATGGTTCCATCCTAGACATGAATGGAAGATTCGAGGCAATGCAACAACTCATCTTCCGAGAAAGGTTTATTTAAGTAAGTATCCACACCGGCTGCTTTCGCAAGACTGCGATGCTTTTCGGTGTTGCGTGACGTAATCATGATGACGGGGATATGTTTG